>JAJXWC010000204.1 GCA_021781855.1 Bacillota bacterium
TTTCGCTCGTAAAGACGCGCTCAATGACGGCACGGTCACGCACGTCTCCCTCGTAAAAACGAACACTTTCGGGGACAGCCGCACGATGCCCTGTCACCAGATTATCCACCACAGCGATATCGTATCCGCGGCGAAGGAGTTCATCTACAGCGTGTGAACCTACATAACCTGCACCACCTAGTACTAAAACTGTCATTTTTTCCTCCAATACTTCTTATTTTAGGCTACGCTCAAAACTTGTTTCTTTCAGATTAGAGCTTGTGCCTTAAAGTAACTGCTTTACCAATGAAATTCTTGCCTTCCCATTCATGTAGCCGAGTGGGATTTTCTTCAAATGAGTTCCTACTTTATTTACTATACCTTTATTTATTTAAAAAATCAATAAAATGTGTAAAAGCCGCTTTTCCTGTACTTGTGTTTTTGAATACTCCCGCATCTTGTAGCACTTGGACAAAAACTTGACCTGTAGCAGCTTGTATTTTCTTTTCTACATTGGTGGGGGTGAAAATTTCAGTAGCTTTAAGCTGGTCTGCCCAATTTTTATGAATTTCGTTTATGGTGTTGGGTTGATTGAGAACGTATTTTTCGACTTCTTTAAGCTCATTTTTCAATCTTGCGGGTAAAATCGCAAGTCCCATAACTTCGATGAGTCCAATATTTTCTTTTTTGATGTGATGAAGCTCGGCGTGAGGGTGGAAAATTCCGTCAGGATAAGCTTCGCTAGTATTGTTATCACGCAAAACAAGATTAATTTCATAGTACTCACCATGTTTGTAAGCAATTGGAGTAATCGTATGATGCCGCACGCCGTCTGGGGTCTGAGCGATAATTTCCTGCTTTTCATCGCTGTAAACTTGCCAATTTTTCAAAATCATTTGGCTTGCTTCAATCAGTTTTTTTGTGTTTTTTGAGGTTAGGCGAAGCACGCTCATCGGCCAGTTGACAATACCTGCTGTGATTTCGGGAAAATCTTTCAGTTTGATTTCTTCACGAAGTTTGGCTTTCATCATCGGAAATTCGTGTCTGCCTGCTTGATAATGGTCATGCGTTAAAATTGAGCCACCAACGATTGATAAGTCGGCATTTGACCCAATCATGTAATGAGGAAATTGTTCCAAAAAAGCAAATAAATTTTCAAAAGTACGCTGATTAATTTTCATCGGTTGATGCTTTTCATTGAGGACAATCGAGTGTTCATTATAGTAGGCGTAGGGAGAATACTGAAATCCCCATTTTTCATTGTTTAACTCAAGACGCACAAGCCGATGATTGCTTCTGGCTGCTTTATTTTGAGCACCATAAAATCCTTCATTTTCAAGGCAAAGCGGGCAGAGCGGATAGTCACTTAATTTAACAGCCTTAGCCGCAGCAATGACTCTCGGGTCTTTTTCTGGTTTTGAGAGGTTAATAGTAATTTCCAGATTACCGTATTCTGTTGGGTGACTAAAGGCAATGTTTTTGGCAATTTCACGAGTTTTAACTTGATTGACCTCACGCGCTAAATCATAAAAATACTGAGTTGCCTGTTGTGGGCTTTTTTTGTATTTTTCCCAGAAATCCCGATTAATCTGACTCGGTTTTGGTGTGATAAAATCCATCAATTTTGTCTCGTAAAATTCAGCATTTTCATTGCCAAATTGAACATGAGCCTGAGCAAATTTGATAAGCTCGTCCATCAAAATCAAACTGTTTTTTTCTGGAAAATAATTCTTCGGCGCTTTCCAATCTTCCAAACCCAAAAAATTCAGAAGCTGATTACGCAAATAGATTTCGTCCATCATCTCAATCGTCTTGTTGCCTATTGCTAAATTTATAAAATCTTGAATTTCTTGATAAACTGACATTTTTTACTTTCTACGGCTCAACAAGCAGCTAACGACAAGTGAACTTGTCTTCTAGCTCTTCGCGCACCATTCTAATCTTCGATTGTTAACTTTGTTGCTCCTGAACCAATTTGGGCAACATAAAAACTTGCTGGATAACCGACTACTTTTTCGTATTCGTCGCCGACATTTTTTTCAAATTTGGCGACTTCATCATGTTTGACCAAAGCAATCGCACAGCCGCCAAATCCGGCACCAGTCATACGACTCCCGAGAACTCCTGCTTGTTTTTGAGCTGTCTCAGCGAGCGTATCTAGCTCGATACCCGTTACTTCATAATCATTTTTGAGCGACTCGTGTGAAGCATTAAGCAATTCACCAAATTTGACCAAATCTCCTGCTACAAAAGCTTGCTGTGCAATTTTCGTCCGATTATTTTCATAAACAGCATGACGTGCGCGTTTAATCAATGTTTCGTCGCCAATTAGAGCAGTATTGACATCAAATTCTTCATTTGATAGCTCGCCGAGTGTTTTAATCGGAAGTTTGTTTTGCAGGCGCTTGAGTGCTTCTCTTGTTTCTGCAAAGCGTTCGTTGTACTTAGAATCCGTTAATTCCCGCGGTTTATTGGTATTCATGATGACAATATCGTAATCGCCCAGTTCAACAGGAACCATTTCGTATTCTAAGCTATTGCAGTCAAGCAAAATCGCTTGATTTGCTTCCCCAAAGCCAATCGCAAATTGGTCCAGAATCCCCGAATTGACACCGATAAAATCATTTTCCGTTTTTTGACCAAGCTGGACAAGTTCAAGACGTGGAATATTCAATCCGAACAATTCGTCAAGCATTACGCCAACCAAAAGTTCTAAAGAAGCTGACGAAGAAAGCCCCGAAGCTGTTGGAATCTCGCCTTTAATCAGCAAGTCAAATCCTTTATCAATCGTATAATGCGCTTCCCGCAGCATCACAATCATCCCTTTGACATAATTTGCCCAACTCTTATCGACTTTGACGGAACTGTCAGAAAGCTCAAACTCAATCACACCCGCTTTTGAAAAGTTTTCCGAAAAAAGCCTGATTTTTGTGTCTTCACGCAAGCGAGCAAGTCCTGTCGTACCTATCGTAATACTGGCTGGAAAAACATAACCACCATTGTAATCGGTGTGTTCGCCAATCAGATTAATTCGCCCTGGACTAAAAAAATATGTCACAGCATTGGCATCACCAAAAACTTCGGCAAATTTCGCTGTCAAATTTGACAAAAATTCATTTTTTTTAACGTTTACTGTCATCTCTATTCTCCATTTGACGTGTTCCAAAACCCTGCTTTTTCGTCTAACTACACCTTTGACACAAGCTGCGCTTGCTTCATCCGCAACCTTGAAGCAGTACTTCAAGCGCTCGGCGCAAACGCCGAGTAAATAAACGCAAAGCTAGGTTGTTGCTCGACTTGCGACTTTAGTCGCTTAACAAGCGCGAAGATAGTCTTCAAAAGCAAAACGGGTTTTGGAACAACTTTAATATTTTATAGAACAGCTCTAAAACTATTGGCCTTATCCTATCTCTAT
>JAJXWC010000205.1 GCA_021781855.1 Bacillota bacterium
GTTCTAACAGGTGGTGAAGTAGCAGCAACGGTAATAATTGATGCGGTAGTACGTCTTTTGCCAGGTGTTTTAGGAAAAAAAGCCAGTCATGAAGAAGATTCATTTTCAAGTGGCTTACTAGAGTATCCGCAATATACACGTCCAGAAGATTTCCGTGGTATGAAAGTGCCCGAAGTATTGCTTTCAGGGCATCATGAAAATATTCGCAAATGGCGCCTAACCGAGAGCCTACGAAAAACACTCATGCGACGTCCCGATTTGCTAGAGGAATATGCAGCAAATGAGGAAGAAAAAAAAATAATCGCAAGTTTACGAGAAATAAGCAATAGCACAGAAAATGTGGTAGAATAATAACTGTCAGTTGAAGCGATTACCGCAGAAATAGGAGAGTTTTCTCTGTCGCTGATATCACTCCGCCTAAGAAGTATAGTTGCTGAAGCAGTTGACTTTAAGATAGCGGATAAAGAAAGCAAAGCATTCGTCTTTTGGAGCAGCGAAGCTGCGGAGATAGTGTTGCTTATCCAAGAGGATTAATAGTAACTGCTAAGCTAAAAATGAAATTTGGAGTAAAATAAAATGACTTTAACACTTGAACGTGAGCAGGAATTTGTGAATCAATTTCACTATGACGCACGAAATTATGAATGGGAAAAAGAAAATGGCACACCTGAAACAAATTTGAACGTGCAGTTTCAACTCATTCCTGTTGACCAGCTTGAAAAAGCAAATGAAGGGGATACTGGACTTTTTGCGACTCTGACATTTTTGATTCCTTTGGAAAACATTGTATTATCAGGCTTTGTGAGCCAGTTAAATTATGTACGCGGACGGGTTGTTGAAGAACAAACAGAGCTTGAACAAGAAGAAATGGCACAAATTGCAGCGCCTTTATTTGATATCTTGAAACGTCTGGTTTATGAAACAACAGAAGTTGCCTTAGACCAACCAGGCATCAATTTGGAATTTTAACTTAGTGTCAGTATCTTCATAGCTACGAAAGCTTTATTCCTTTCATCTCAGCAGCACGTGCTAATACTCCACCTTTTTTAAGGTGGATAAGCAGTACAATCTCTGCAGCTTTGTTGCTACGAGTCCATTCGCTCTATTTACGTGTTTCGCACTCTTGCTACACGAACCAGTTCGTTAGTCGCAATCGCAAGTGGAGATAGAGTGACAGGGGGATTGCAGCCACTTTAGGGGCAAATCGAGCATGCGGAGAAAGAAACCAAGTTTCTCTCGTCTTGCGTAGATAACACGCACTGCTAAAAATGAAGTAATCACTTTAAGGACTACGAAATAGAAAAAATGAAATTAGCAATAATTACAGATACCTCGGCGGATATTGCTGAAAACTACAAGAAAAACCCTGACCTTTTTGTATTGGAAGTTCCAATTTCGATTGATGGTGTGGATTATAAACCCAGCGAGTTTTCTTCAGAGGCTTGGTTTGACTTGATGAAAAAGGGCAAAGATGTTCCCAAAACATCACAGCCTAGTGTTGCTGAACTATCAGAATTACTAAAAAAACTAGAAAACACTGGTTATACGCATGTTTTAGGTTTGTTTTTGACATCTGGAATTTCAGGCTTTTATGCAAATGCTTTTTATTTGCAAAATGAATTTAAGAAAATGGAAGTCAAATTTCCAGAGACTTTTATTACCTCTGCTCCGCTTGGCTTTATGATTGAAACAGCCTTTGATTTGGCTGCTTCAGGTGCAGATTTTGAGGAAATTTTAGCAAAAGTTGAACTTCAAAAAAATGGTGATAATGCTTTTATGTTGGTTGATGATTTACACTGGCTGGCAAAAGGCGGACGTTTATCTCGTGGCGGCGAAATTTTAGGAACTTTGCTTAATATCAAACCTTTACTGCAATTTTCTGAGGACGGTCGTGTGGTTGTTTATGATAAGGTTCGGACAGCGAAAAAAGCGTTAGTCGAGATGAAGAAGATGTTGCTTGAAACGGCGGAAAAAGATACTTATAAGGTTTATGTGATTCATAGTGATGCTGCCGAAAGGGCACAGGAATTATATGATTATGCGATTGAACAAGGGTATCAAGATGTCGAGATTGCGATATTTGGACCTGTGATTGCGACTCATTTGGGGCTCGGTGCGGTGGCCTATGCAGTTTCACCAAAATGAAGCAGAGACTAAATTCGAAACTCGATGTTGCTTATCCCACTAGTATCGGCTTGTTTTGCGATTTGAATTTCTAATTTCAGTCGGTTAGTGAAAAGGCTCATAGAGTTGGAGCAAAGCGTTCGCATATATTATTGAGATGAAAAAGAGGCACGTTTTGCGTGCTTTTCTGTAAAAATAAGTTGTCAGAAAAGTCTGTTATTTGATAGACTTGTCAAATGAGAAAGGAATACGAGAATGATTAAAGTAATAATTGCTGGATTTAAAGGACGCATGGGCTCAACGGCTGTAAATATGGTCTTGGAGCAGAAAGATTTTGAGTTGGCAGGACTTTTAGACCCTTTTGCTGCAGAAACAGAAGCTTTTGGAGCGCCTGTTTTTCGAAATAAAGAGGATTTGACGGCTTTAGATGCAGATGTTTGGGTGGATTTTACACAACCTGCAGTTGCTTTTGAAAATACAAAATTTGCTTTGGAACATGGTTTTCGACCTGTAATTGGAACAACTGGATTTACAGAGGAACAGATTGCGGATTTGACAATTTTGTCAAAAGAACATCAGCTTGGTGGGTTAATTGCACCCAATTTTGCTTTGGGGGCGGTACTTTTGATGCAGTTTTCAAAAGCTGCGGCGAAATATTTTCCTGATGTAGAAATTATCGAATTGCACCATGATGCAAAAAAAGATGCACCTTCAGGAACTGCTGTCAAAACAGCGGAGTTAATCTCGGAGGTGCGTCTTGCACATAAACAAGGTGCAGCAGATGAATCCGAAACGCTAGTAGGGGCGCGTGGTGCAGATTTTGAAGGAATGAGAATCCATTCGGTACGTTTGTCTGGTTTAGTTGCACATCAGGAAGTGATATTTGGCTCAAAGGGTGAAGGTTTGACCTTGCGTCATGATAGTTATGACCGAGTAAGCTTTATGACAGGTGTTGCTCTGGGAATTCGTGAAGTGGTCAAAGTAAATGAACTGAAATATGGTTTGGAGCATTTTTTGGAGTTGTAATTATGGAGAATTTAGAAATCAGAAAGCTGGAAATTGAAGATAATGCAGCATTTCAACTTTATGCGGCAGATTGGAAAACAGACATCAGCCCTTTCAAAATTGATGAAGTGAAAGATTATGAACACATCACAACAGAAAATTTTGCAGACTGGCAGAAAAAAATTCGACGGGAAGAAACAGAAGTACGAAATCCAGCCTGGTCAACGGCGACGAAATATTTCGCTTTCATTGATGAA
>JAJXWC010000206.1 GCA_021781855.1 Bacillota bacterium
TCAGTTCCACCTCTGCCTCCGCCCCCACAGGCACTCATGCCACAGTAAAGCCTTATCTGGACGGTTCGGGAAATCCTATTCCGACGCCATCGACAGATAGCACTGGGACACCAGGACTTGCCGCGGCACTGCCAGCGCCTTTCACGATGAATGGACTGACGAACGCGCCGATGAATATCACGACCAGCACCTCAAGCACTGACGGTACGATTACGATTTCGACGGCAAATAATGGCACGGTCTCGGCACCTGCGGGTTACTATATGGAACACGTTGTGGCGCCAGATGGCACGGTCTATGCACAGCCCAGTCAAAGCTCGCCTGCTTATACCATCAATGGTGTCGCAGCAGGCAATCTTGCCAGCGGACAGACAGTGCTTGATGTTGCGGCGGCAAGTTCGCCTTATTTCCAAGATGCCAGTCAAAGCAGCAACAGTTTTCAGATTTATCTGAAAGGCTTGCCACAGACTGCAACGGTGAAATTCTTTGCCAATGCAGCAGGTTCGCCTGACGGAACGGGAATTCCGCGTGCGACGCTGGATACTTACGGCTTTGTCTTTGCGTCAGGGCTGACAGGCGGTCCGATTACGGCAAATATCCTGACGGCACCGGGCGCAAACTCAGGTGTGAATGCAGGCGCTGGCTGGGGGACGACCAATCTTTCTGATGTGGACAGCTATCTCACCAGCACGATTCTTCCTGCTTTGAACAGCTCGCTCGGACTGACTGGTGTGCAGCAGTATGTTGTCTCTGAGGTTTATGACCTGAGCGGAAATACTTACACGCCGTCTGGAAATTCGACTGGATTTACAAGCGCGGTCAATGCCAGTCAATATTATTTTGGTCCTGTTGATAATTCCAAATCAACCACGCCAAATGAATTTGATGTGCAGCTGCAATATAGTGGCTCGATCGGGCTTGAAGTGCCTGAAAGTATCAGCTTTGGGACAAATACCGTCACAGGTGTGAATAAGACCTACACGGGTAAACTCATCGGCGGCGTGACGGTTGATGATGAACGTGCAGCCAGCGCACTGACAGGTTGGTCAGTCCAAGTAGCAGAAAGTTCGCCGATTCAAGAGGTCAATTCGCTCGGTGTTCCTGTCTTAAACGGGGTTAATTTTGCAGGCAACATGAGCTATAATGGCACAGTGCTGACGGCAAGTCCGCTGACGATTTATACTTATGCGCCAACGACACTGACGGGTGGCTCGACAACAGTCATTGACCAAAATGCCGATAGTCCATTTAGCCTTTATGTTCCGGTTAATTTCCAAAAAATCAACACCAGCTATCAGGGGCAGCTCGCCTGGACACTGACAGTTGGACCGTAAGTAAAATAGATTTAGAGAAAACATCAAACCTCCCAGCTCATTGCAGGGAGGTTTGATGTTTATCTCAACAGTGCATGGTACATTGGCGATACTCGCTATGCACTAAATATGAAAATCGGTACGAATCAATTCTTCAATTTCTCGGCGAAACATTTCGGAAAGATTACCTGTTGTATCAACAAAAGCAATTATTTCCTGTACCTTACGCATTTGTGCAAGTCCTTCTTCACGTTTCCCTGTTACTGCATCATACCAGCCTTGGTCATAAAGCAGAAAAAGCTTAGCTTCCATGTCTAATTCGGAAATTTCAATCGTATTGACACTTGAAAGAAGGTGAAAAGCAGCATCATAAACTTCTTTGGTCAATGCGGCATTGATTAAATTATGTAAAGCCATTAAGACAATCGTGTAAGTGTATGGGTCGGTGCTATAAAGATGAAATTTTCCAAAGAAATCTTGAGCCAACATTCTAATTTGTTTTTTGTCAAAAATCATTGCCGATGCGGACAATAGCCAAATTTCAAAATGTGACCAAATCTTAATAGGAAGAAGATATCTAAAAAGAAAATCAACATCTGACTGTTCAACCTCCTGTCGATTGTCAATCGTGTAGATACAAGCTTTTGCGACAATTTTATAGAGATTATTTTGGATTTTTTCTTGATAGGAACGCTTTTTTTCAACGCCCAGCTCTTTTAAAATAATTTGTAGCTTAGCGATTGAACCTGTCCTGTAAGCCCCAATGATTTGTTTACGAACAAGAGGAAAGGTTTCTGTTTCGTAACTTAATTCATGATAATTTTGAAATTCGGAAAGGGAAACATTGATTGCTTTTAGAGCCTCGTAGAATTTTTCAATAGTTAGAGAATTTTTTTCATTCTCGAACTTAGAAATTGTTCCGATAGACAGTGTGTCCGTCGCAATTTCTTTTAAAGTCAATTTTTTTGAGGTACGTAATGCTTTATAGACTCTTCCAAAATGTGTATCCATATTTTCCTCTTTAATCTGGCAAGCGCGTTTTCGTTCTACTTCATTTGTGGGGGAAGGACTCCACTGATGAAGTAATCACTTCAAAGATAAAATGCAATTTTTCGATATAAAATAAAATAATTTTCAATAATTAATTTTAGCAATTTTGGGACAAAAAAGCAACATTAAATAATATCTATTTTTTCGATATTTTATCTTGACATTATCGAAAAAATAGATTATAATTAAGAAAAGTAGCGAATAAACCTATTCAGATTGAGGAAATTCAAAAAGTCGGGATATAAATATCAAAAAAGACGATTTTTATCAATTAGTCAGACTAACGAAAAATTAGAGCATGGAGGGCAAAATGAAATTAAAACAAGTTAAAGTGAAAAAAAGATTCAAATTTGAAAATTTAGGACTTTTAGGATTGATTGGTTCAATTCTACTGGGATTAGTTTCAATGTATCTTTTTACTATCGGTTTAGGCAATATTTCAAATGAATTGGCGAAAATATGCTTAGGAGCTTTTGTCATTTCTTGGTTTATGGTTCTATATGGACAACATGCTCGAAACCATAAGAAAATTATCATTGAAATCGAAAAAATAGAAGATTACCATTCTGCTTACCATGCTCGAAGTGTTTAACCAAGTAAGTGATTGCTTTTCCGTAGAGTCAGTCGCTTTGCAACTGCGACTAGACTTCTTGGAAAGAGTGACCCGATATTATAGATGTCTAACATCTGTGGGAGAAAGCTCTCCGCATATGAAGTAATTCCTTCAATTTGCTAAGTCAAAATATTTATCTAAAATTTCATATTTTAGACAAGATTTTTCTTGAAGTATGATAAAATAAGAGTATGATAAATTTCAGAAAAAATGATGTTTTTGAAGCAGAAGTAATAGATTTAACGCATGAAGGGCAAGGCGTTGTTAAAATTGACGGTTTTCCTTTTTTTGTTGATAATGCTTTACCTGATGAAAAAATTCAAATGAAAATCACAAAAGTTGGCAAAAATTTTGGATTTGGACGAGTGGAAAAACGGCTTGTGGCAAGTCCAAAAAAAATAACTA
>JAJXWC010000036.1 GCA_021781855.1 Bacillota bacterium
TGCTGACATACTCTGCGCAGGTAATGCCACATCAATAATGTTCTTGGTAAACTGGGGGACGAGGAAATTCAGAAAAGCAAGGAGTATGAGTAAAATGATGTTGATGCTCAGTAAGAAACGGCGTTTCAAAACGGGCTTCGCAATGAAGATAATCAACTCTGACGGCTTGACCTGCAAGGTTTTCAGATATTTTTTCAGCTCGCTCGGCGGCAATTTATTCATATTTCGCATTGACTTTTTCCACCTCTTTGAAGATAATTACATATTATATCATAAAAACTACTGATAGTAGTTTATCAGCAGTTTTTCTTCATTCAGCAGAAATCGGTTCAGATTACGAATGTGGTTTACGTTCTCTGATAACGAAAGTTGGTTTTGACGAATTTTGCGGCTTTTCTTGGCGCTCATTTCCTTTCTTTCGTCCTTTGACCGACTGGTCAAAAGCTGATTTCTCTTTTTTAGAATTAATCGTTTTGTCAAATCGTTGTTTTGGTTTATTTGAACGTTCTTTGTCGGAACTACTGCGTAACCTTTCCTCAAGTGCGCCACGACTGAGATTGTCAATCGAACTTTTCTTTTTCTGTCGGAAATTCTGCTCAGCTTTCGGCTGTTTTTCAGTTACTTTCTCGCGAATCTCATAAACTGTTTTTTCTTGATTTTCCCGATTTCGATTGCGATTACGACTGCGTTTGCGCCGTGGACGTTCCATTTTCGGTTGGCGTTCACCTTCCTCAAAAACACGTTCACTACTAAAAGCTTCATTTTTCAAATCACGCGCCCGAATCCGACGCAAGACAAAATAAGGCGCACCATAATTACAATACTCATTAATGTAATCTTCTAAATGGTCAATTTTGCTGTCTGCACCCATTTTCTTTCGACTCGAAGAAAAAAATCCTTTCAAACGCAACTGCTCAAAGCCGAAATCCCCGACAATATAATCATACTTGTCAAGCACCTCCGAAAAGCGCTGCTCTAATTTTTCCGCATTAAAAGCCTCTCGAAAATTCATCACCAGATGAAAAGTCTTGTTTCCTCCCACCGTGACCACACCGTCGAATTCGACCACATGCTCGCCTGGATATTTATTATAATTTAATTTTGATTCATCTACTTCTTTTGGCATCTCTGTTTTCTTTCTTTATCTTTCATTATACCATAATAATTTAATCCACAATCTTCTCAAACCGCTCCACATAAAGCAGACAAAGCGTCATCACTACTGTAAGCAAGAGCAGGACAATATTCTCAGGCAGCCAAGAACCAAAAAATGAATGTGCATAGCCAAATCCCGCGGGTCCCACAGCCGCAATGAAATAGCCACCCGTTTGCACCATTCCCGACAAACGCGCCGTATCTGTTGCCGAATTAGTTTTCAAAGAAAATGCCGTCACCATATAAGGAAAAAGTGAACCAACGGCCAAGCCCAGCAAAATGTTAATTAAAAGCCAAAAAGCAAAACTTGAATGAGGAAATAAAAGCAACACTAATCCAATTACACCCAAACCGCTCAAAGCTCCCATTATCCATTGACGCTGGCGACTTGTCATTCGGGTCAATGCAATCGGTAAAAACATCGAAAAAGGCAAGCCAATCAAGGTATAAACACCTGCCAAAAGACCGGCTGTTCCTTGTGAAAGTCCTGCATCCTGAGCCATTGTCGGTAGCCAAGTCAAGCCCGTATAGAACAAAAAAGATTGTAAGCCGCCAAAAACCAGCATTGCCCAAGCAATTTTATTGCTCCAAATACTTTTTTGCTTACCAGAATTTGCTTTTCGAGCATGTAACTTATGATTGTTTTTAGTATTAGGAAACCAAACAACCAGCGCAACAAGCAAAAGCCCCGTCAACACTAAAATCAATACTTTCCAGCTCGAAGCAAGTACAATCGGAACAGCCAAGGCTGAAAAAATCGCCATAATAATTGCCATTGCTGTTGTGTAAATCGTTGTGTATTTGCCAATTCCATAAGCATCATTTGCCATGATAACTGACGGCAGCAAGACATTCAGCATCGCAATCGCTGCACCGATAATCATGGTTCCGACATAGAGTAGCGGCACATTAAAAATACGGAGCAAAGAGCCTATCACCATGATTGCAAGCACCATTGTAAACAAACGTTCAAGTCCTGTTTTCTCTGCTAATTTTGGTGCCACTGATGAAAAAAGCGCAAACATTAATAAAGGCAGAGTAGTCAGAATTCCCAGCGAATTGACCGAAACGTGCAAACTCGCGGCTACATTTGACAACACAGGAGGAATTGCTGTAATCGGCACCCGCAAAACCGCTCCAACAAGTAAAATACCAATAACAAAAAATTTAGAAGGAGACTGTTTTTCCAAATGATTCCCCACCTTTATTGTCCTGTAGAGCCGAAACCGCCTGCTCTCACTGCTTTTTCCTGCTGAGCATCACCATCTGCCACCAAAAACGGCATAAACACCCCTTGGCACACTCGTTCTCCTTTTTCAACAGTTACCTCGTATGCTGTGATATTGCGCATCTGCATAAACATTGCCCCTTCATTATCAGGATTATTGTAATAATCCTTGTCAATCACGCCGACCGAATTAATCAAAACTAACCCTTTTTTTCTCGGATTTGATGAACGACTATACATATAAAGCACTTCTCCAGCCTGCATATAAGCTTTTAGTCCAGTAGGTATAAGTGCAATCTCTCCTGGCGCCAGTTTTACCGTTTCTGCCGCCTCGATATCATATCCCGCCGAATGCTCCGTCGAACGCTTCGGCAAATTAATTCCAGCGTCTTTATATTTCGACACCACTTCAAAACCACGAGTTTTCATTTTTTCCCCCACTTTATCTCTGTTTCATCCATTATAACATAAAATAAAAGCACCTTGTCAGGTGCCTTCATTTCAATCAGAGTTCTTCGCCGTTTGTTTCAATGATATGCTGATACCAATAATAAGAATCCTTAGGAATACGTTGCAAACTGCCTTCCATTGTCTCATCTTGCTCCACATAAACAAAGCCATAGCGTTTTTGATAACCATTGAGCCATGAAAGCAAGTCAGTATAAGACCAGGTATGATAACCAATGACCGTTGCCCCGTCTGTGATTGCCTCCTTAATCGCTTTAACATGGTTTTCAAGATATTTAATCCGATAATCATCATGAATTTGGCCGTCTTCAAGTTTATCATATTCGCCAAGTCCATTTTCTGTAATCATGACTGGAATACGATAACGTGAAGTAATTCGCCGTAGCGCAATTCGCAAGCCCTCTGGGTCAATTTCCCAATCCCAGTTGGTTCGGTCAATAAATGGATTCTGAATTTTCTTATGCAATCCAGGGACACCAGATTCTTTCGTTGTTCCTTTTTTACCTGTAGTATTAAACGCCGCTGCACCCACACCATTGTCTATCGGATTCCACGCATTTGTTGCTGTCTGATAGTAGTTGACCCCTAAAAAATCTGGTTTTGCCGACTTCAAAAGCTCAGCATCTCCCTCGGCAAATTCAGGTGCTAAACCATTTTCACGAAGATAAGCCAGCGCTGCAATCGGATATTCACCATAAATATAAACATCCATCCAAAAATGACTATACATTTCTTCAGCATTTTCAGCCGCCAAAACATTCATCGGGTCACTATCTTTGGCATACTGCGGTGTATAAGCAAATGACGGACCAATTTGTCCTGGAATGTTCAGTTCATGAAATTTATTAATTACCGCGGCATTCGCAAGATTAGCAATATGATTGACCTGATAAAACAATTTTAAATCTCTTTTTCCTGGTGGGTGAGTTGCAATCGCCCAGCCCTGATTGGTAAAGACATTTTGCTCATTCAAAGAAACCCAGTATTTGACCTTGCCTTTGAACGCATTAAACAAAACTTCGGCATAATTTACAAAGTCAGCAATGATTTCGCGCGATTCCCAACCTCCGTAAAGGTCTTGAAGCGCTTGCGGTAAATCCCAATGATAGAGCGTCACGATAGGCTCGATTCCATTTTTAATCAGCTCATCAATCAGATTTTCATAGAACTTCAAACCGGCCACATTTACCTCGCCACGACCGTCAGGAAGAATACGCGTCCAAGCAATCGAAAAACGATAACTTTTCAGTCCCAATGTTTTCATCAGCGCAACATCTTCTTTATAACGATGATAATGGTCAACCGCAATATCGCCATTCGTTCCCTTAAATGTCTTGCCAGGAATACGGACAAAATTGTCCCAGACACTTGCCTTTTTGCCATCTTCAAAAGGTGCACCCTCAATCTGATAAGCGGCGGAAGCTGAACCCCAAAGAAAATCTGCAGGGAATGAATTCAATTTTTTATGTTCCATAGAAACTCCTCATTTCGAATGATATATTACTATTATATCAGGTGGAAGCGTTCTTAACCGTTACTTATTTTGAAATTTGTTTTTATTTTTGAAATTATGTATCTGCTCACAATGATTATCTTATACACATTCTTGCATTTTGAGGTAAAGAAAACGAACTGTTAATTCCAACAGTTCGCTCTTTAGTCCTATATTTTCCAGAGAAAATTATTTTCTGGACTTAATATTTACATCTTTATGCGCTTGTTCTTCGTCTTGAAGTGCTTTATCAGCCTTTTTCTTCTTATTTCGAGCGACGAGCATCATCACTATTCCCAAAATAATCAGTGGAATTCCAAAGAAATTATGATAAGCAATAATCAAAAGCCCTAAACTAATAAAGGCAACTCCCCAAGTACTCATGCGACAACCACGTTAAAGTAGAGAACTGGTCCCCACTCTGTACCTTTAATAAGCGCTTTAGCCTCTGCGGCTGCAGCATTCATATCTTCTGTACCTGCTGGAACTTCAAAAGAAAGTTTGATACCTTGTTTTTTTACAAAAGTATAGCCATGAGCTTCTAAAAGTGCAATAATTTCTTCTTGTTTTTGTGCGAGATTAATAATAATCATAGTGGTTCTCCTTATTTTATTTTTTATTAAAGGTGATAGGACTTCATTGAAATCTTATCATATTTAACAAAAAATGTATAGAGCAAGGGATTCCCTGCTCTATATCAATTTTTACTATTAGTCAAGGTCTGTTTCTTCAAGTTTGTTTGCTGCAATAACAAATGGCATCCAAATGAAGAAGGTTGCTGCCAAGTTGATAACCGTTACGACAATCGCACGCCAGTCAAAGCCTGTTGCCATGAAAGCGTTCAAGATTGGTGGAGTTACCCAAGGAACTTGAAGCACAACTGGATTTACCAAGTGAAGCATTGTTGCCGCATAAGCAATGATAACTGCTACAAGTGGCGCAATAACAAACGGAATGAAGAAGATTGCGTTCAATACAACTGGCAGACCAAAGAGGACTGGTTCGTTGATATTGAAGAGGCCTGGTGCAAGACCAAGACGAGATACAATCTTATAGTCTTTCCGTTTTGTAAATACCATGAGGGCAATAACAAGTGTAATCGTACCACCTGAACCACCGAACCAAGCAAATGCATCCCATGAACCACGAACCCACATATTAACGTATTCACCGTTGATAGCATGTGCGCGTGAGGTTGCACCTTTAGCAACCAAATCAACAATACCATTTGTATGGATTTGTTTCCACAAGCTCATGTTGTCAAGTCCAAGAGGTCCCCAGATACCATCGAGCGCTGGCGCCAAAACGTTTGGACCGTGAATTCCGAAGAACCAGAAGATTGATACAAAGAGTGTTGCAATCAGTACTGAGATGATATTTTGCGACATTGCTTGGAATGGCGCTGCCAAGTATTTCTGAATCAAGAAGATAAGTGATTCGCCTGAAATTTGGTTGACGATATAATAGATAATACCCACAACATACAAAGCTGCGATTGTTGGAATAATCGCAAGGAAAGCTTTAGATACTGCTGGTGGAACTGAATCTGGCATCTTGATTGTAATATCAGCAAGCATGAGTTTAGAGTAGATAATGACTGCGATTGCACCCATAATCATAACTGTAAAGTACGCTCCAGCATCGAGTTGCCCAGCCGCAAAACCTGGTTTCCAAGTTGCGATAAATTGGTTAGACAATACAGTGTTTACAGCATCATTTGCTTTGGAAACACCTGTTGTTTTATCCATTCCACCGATACTTGTGAGTGCTGTTGTAAAACGAGCAAACTGGTTAGGTAAGCCCATCATCAAGGTTGCTACTGAAACGATACCTCCTGCAAGGTCATTAACCCCATAGGCACGTGCCAAATTGTAGCCCCAAGAAAAAGCAAAGATAAGACCGATGACTGTCAGAGTCCCTTGGTTAACAATAGCTGAGATATTGTTAAGTTCTCTGAAGACTGGTGTGTTGGCAAGAGTCCAGCCTGTACCAGCCGCAGTTGCTGCTGCTGCTTTAGTTGGACCTTGAATCATCTGTTGCAAAGCGCCAGGGAAAGTGCCGATAATGGCTGAAATCAAAGTAGCCATTGCACCTGTCAATGTCGCAGGCAACATGCCGATGAATGCATCACGCAGCGCAACCAAGTGTTTTTGAGACCCGATTTTTGCTGCTACTGGGACGAGATATTTCTCCATCCACGCAGTAATTCCGTTCATGGAATCCTCCTTTATGAAAAATATATAATAAATTGCTTCCAACAATAATGATGGACAAAAATTAATTTTGCAAACGCTTTCTGTTTGCGTTCACAATTACTATAATAAAACTTTCCTTAAAAAATTACAAGACTTAACTTAAACTAAAAAACATGTTTCTTCAGTTAGAAACACAACGCCGTTTCGCTGAAGACAGAAATGAAGCAGTTGCTCATTCTGAAAGAACTTTGACTTATTCTAAATTTAGCCGAGCGAAAGCTGCTAATCCCACACCTCTTATAATGTGGAATTAGCGCACGCTGAGACTGTGACAAAGCTATTAAATGTTTTCGATAAATTTAAATGCACTCCACGGTTTAAGAAAGTCAAGTAAAAAGAGCTCATCGTCTGAAATGCGACCGACAACATTGACTCGACCATCATTTTTCATCGTTTTCAAGGCAATTTGTGTTTCTCCCTTGTATTGACCGTAACCATCATTGTCAATGATGACATCACCACGATGAATTTCGTCATTATCATGTGCAGGAAAATCAAGGTCTTTATAAATCACACGCGTCATTGTCGAACGTAGAATATAAGCTGAACGGTCTCCACGATAGCTGTGATTAGCTTCAAATAGACATTTGCGTTCGTTTTCACGGATACTTGTGCGAGGAACTACTTTTATTTCAGGAACGGCTGCGTTAAAAGCCTCAGCCATAGCTTTCAGTTCTGCTTCACTCGCATAAGCATTGGCAATCGTGATATCATCAATGCCACCGATAAGTTTATAATGCTTCACTTGTGTAGCAATTTCTAAGTCTCTGTGGTCTTCAAGCGTGCAAAGCCCATCTTGTGTCGGCCACGGTCCGAAAGTTGCTGCGTGTGAATTAACAAAAGCCATTGTATTCAGATTATAGCCACGAAATTTTTCTGTGCATTTCAAGAAGAAATTGTACTCCAAGCCAGAATAACGATGAGGATAAAAATTATGGCTTCCCAATAAATTTTCCGTATTTGGCGAATAATCCATAATACTATCCACATAAGTCGTCCCCTGGCTCATGTTAATTTCAATCTTGATGCCGTAGGGGTTACGTGTCATCCGTGCTTCTTCAGCACCTGTAAACCCAATATCTAGCCGCACGCCATCTGCGCCCATCTCATGGAAGAATGATAGGTCATCGTAGCTGATTTCAAGCTGTTTGAACAATCCTGGATTGATATCAACCATCACTTCCATGCCAAGACTATTAGCATAATCTACGACTTTTTTGAAGCCTGCAAGTACTTTCTCTTTATCTCCCGCAATTTCAAGCAGACTTGTGAAAACACGCCTGAATCCGTATTTATGCGCAAGTTCAAGATAAGCCTTATCTTTTTCGAAAGTTGAACGCTCTGGATAGATTGAAATACCTAATTTTCCCATTTCTTCTCCTTTTTTATAAATTTTAGTGAAATTTTAATGAAATTTGAAACCACTTCATTTTTAAGCTTAATTTAATGATAAGGTTTTCATTATAAAAAAGCAAGTGAAAAACTTGTAAAAAAAATATGTTTCACCAAATGAAACATACTAATTTTTTTGAAAAATTCATTTCAAATAGCCCACTTATTCTGGGTTATAGACAACTAAAGTTATTTTGAGTCTATACCAATTTTAAATAAATTCAATTTGTAATATTAAGAGTTTTATTTGAAACCAAAATTTAATTTAACAAATCAAGTCTGTTGAGTGAAATAAGCACTTCAAAAATATTCTCTTAGGAGTGCCGAACTATTTCTCATCATTTTAGCGGTAAATTCTCCAATGGTCATTTTTTCCGGATCGCCTTTTCCGACAATCAGATTATTTTCTGGAAGCAGGTCATCAATAATTTCTGCGGCAAAATCTGGTTCTCCATTGACCTTGAGAAATTCGCGAAGGTTGATAATACGTGCCATCATATAGGGCTGAAGTTGAATTTCAGCATGAGAAGGCTCTGATAAGTCATATTCAAGCTGTTCGTTTGGCGTTGTGAGCCAAGTGATTTGCTCAAAACTGCTGGCGTGACTTGCGATAAAGCGATAAATGGCTTGCTTGGCCGTATCAGTCATCGTTACGATTTCTCGAATGATAAAAGTCATGCCGCTGAATTCATAAATCACGTAGCCTAGTGCTTTTTCATTTTCTTTGTAAAGGGCAAAATACGGTTTAGATTTGTAGTTGAAATAGTAGTCCCAAATGTGTGGCTCGCGAACAAGACTGCCATGATTATCGGCTTGCTCATGTAGATTTGTTTTTGACAACTCTGTCAAATCACAGCGCATCATTTGACCGGAAGTTTTTTGTCCTTTAGGAAAATCTTGTGCGGGAATATGATAAAATTTTCGGTCAAAAGCATAAGCGTAGCCGAATTTTCCATAAAAATCGTAAGAAAAAGGTGCCAAATAACTGAGAGCCGTGCCTGCTTTGTATTCGTCTTGCAAAATGCTAGTCATCAAATCACGAATCGCACCGTTTCCCCGATATTCTGGATAACTTGCAACATAGCCGATTCCCGACATTTTGAGTGTGCGCTCTTTCCAATAAACTTTAAAGGGAATGTCAATGACCATTGAAGTCAGCGCACCATTTTCGTGGTGTGTATAAGGCTTGGCAAAATCAAGTAGCCTGAAAAAAGCCTCATCGCCTCCCGTGACAGGTTTGTGAAAAGCGTATTTTGCGAGTTCTAAGAGTTCCTGGTTTTTATTCATTATTTTATTTTAACACACTTTGAGATAAGAAAAAAATTCTATTTTTGCAAATAGAATTAGACTGTAATTTCAATTTCATTGTTTTCAGGGTCCAGAATGACTGATTCGTAATAGCCATCGCCTGTGGTGCGCGGACCGGATTTGACTATGAAGCCGTCTGTGCGCAGTTGTGCGGTTAATTCATCTACTTTTTCAGGGCTGCCGACAGAAATCGCCAGATGAAGATAGCCAAAATCATTTTTTGGCGAAAGCGTCAGATTATCTTTCGTTCCAATTTCTAATCGTGCACCATCAGAAAAGTTCAAAAAATAGGATTGGAAACTGGTTTTCTGATTGTGATATTTCTCCCCAGAAATTGCCCCAAAATAATGCTCGTAAAAGTCACGCATTGACTCAAGGTTTTGGACAAAAAGTCCGATATGTTCAATTCTCATTTTATCTCAGCAGTGCGTGCTAATCCCCACCGGCTCTATGGCGGGAAGCAGCACTAAGCTTCGAATTTCGCTCGACTAAATTTAGTGGAAGTTGAAACTCCCACTAAATAAGTCTCTGCTTCATTTCGATAGTGTTTGCTATCTCCCCCCCCCTGATAAATTGTTTATACTTCTGCTTCATCTTTTGCAATGAAGCAGAGATAGAGCGAGTATACATCATTTTCCGCTGTAGGCCTTTTGGATAGAATCAATCATTGCCACAATTTGACGCTTTTTCATCCAGCCTAATAAAAGACTGACAACCATATCATTCATTTTCTGAATAAAACCATTTGATGTTTGATTTTCTGTAATCACAATATCAGTTGTACGGTCAGAAATTTTGTGCAACTCCCAGCGTGTGTGGAATGTGTTGCGGTTGGTTGAAGTCGTGAAGGCATAAACAGACGGTCCCGTTACTTCGTCAAATTTTATTGTTCCTGACTGATTTTTTCCGAAATTTTTCACATAAGAAAAGCCTGTCAAATTCATGACTTTTGGCCGTTTTCCGACTTGTCTTTCAATATCATAAAGACAAGAATCAATGATTTTTTCAAAGATAAATTCGCGAGGAACATCAATCGTTTTTGTAATTTGCATGATTTTACACTTTCAAAATTTAATTTACTTTATCTCGGCGGCGCTGCTTGACTTCTGACCCTTTAGCCTTGTGGATAACGTAGATAGACAGGGTAACTTTATATCAAAGATGTTGCCCCCAAAAATTCAGTCAGAGTTGAATTTCCAACTCAATAAGTCTCTGCTTTATTTTAACAAGATTAGTAACCGTTTGCAAGTCTTTTTCGTTTCTGAATCTGAAAAATATTTCTAATGAAGTATAAACGGAAGCAAAACAAATGCCGCAAACATCAATAGAAAAACGCTTGTCGTAATCCATTTATAGTAGCGTGGAATAGCACGCTTCAGCTCTTTTGGTGGAAAAATTGCAGCTAACATCAAGCCACCGATTGCACCGCCAATATGCGCCCAAATATTGACATTTCCGACACTCAAGCCGAGAGTCTGGAAATCAAAAAACTCCAGAAGCAGCATAATCACAATCATCACAGCAAATGTTTTACCGATTTGCTTAAAAACGGGCATTTCTGTAAAATAACCCAGTCCCACAACGGCCCCGAAAAGCCCAAATATTGCGCCGGAAGCACCTGCTGAAAGAACATTCGGTGTCAGGAAAAAGGTCACAGCATTGGCAAAAATCCCCGATAAGAGATAAATTACAAAAAAGCATTTCCAGCCCAAAATATCTTCAATCATTCGCCCGATGAAAAACAAAATCAGCATATTCATCAAAAGATGCAGCCAGCCGATATGAATAAAAATTGGTGTTATCAGCCGCCAAAACTGCGTTGGGTCCTGAAGAATTGCTGGTCCAAATAATGCACCAGAGTTAAATAAATTGATGCCGCTCGTTGCCTGATTGCCAAAAGTTAAAAACTGACCCAGCCAAATCAATGTCGTCACGCTAACCAAAATATAAGTTGCCTTATGAGACAAAAAATCACGTTTCACTTGTTCAAAATTCATATTTTCTCATTTCTTTGCATTTTTGACAAAGCGTTCAAGTTGTAAAAAGTTCTTGAACTGCAATATCATGCGTTTCTGCCGAAAATTCTACTGCCTGAAAATCATAAAAAACAGATGCTGTGGCGCCGTCAAATTTAGCTAGATAGCGGTCATAATAACCGCCACCAAAACCAACACGAAAACCATTCCCATTCCAAGCTAGACCAGGCACCAAAATAAAATCTGGCACCTCTTCAGCTAAACCATCAGGCTCAAGTAGCCCAAAAGCCGAACGCGTCAAATGCTCAGGCTCATAATGAGCAAACATCATTTGCCTTTTAGGAAGACATTTCGGAATCAGAATACGCTTATCTGACGCAAAAAGCGTCGTCAAATCAAATTCCATTGGCGTTGCCATATACAAACCGACCGTTTTAGTCCTTTGCCAATTTGACGAATCAGTCAAATTTTGCAAAATTATCCGCGTCTGCTGCTTTTTTTCATCTAAATCAAAATTTTTTAGATGATTTATCATATTTTTTCGAATTTCTGCTTTACTTTCCATAATATATATGATACCATTATTTTGTAAGTTTTTGTTTTAAGATAAGTTCTGTCCATTTTCGGTCCACCCTTTTCAAGAAATAGATTTACAAATTAACGAAAGGATGTATTCCAAAATGGCACAAGGAACTGTAAAATGGTTTAACGCTACTAAAGGCTTCGGCTTCATCACAGCTGAAGACGGAAAAGATGTATTCGTACATTTCTCAGCAATCAAAACAGACGGCTTCAAGACCCTTGACGAAGGACAAAAAGTAACTTTTGACCTCGAAGAAGGACCACGCGGCCCTCAAGCTGTAAATGTTGAAAAATAATTTTGACAATTAATCGCCGAAAGGCGATTTTTTTATTTTCCCTTTAACTTAGCACGTTCGTGCTAAGTCCCCCACTAAAAGGCAGGGGACAAACACCACTATCTCCGCAGCTTCGCTGCTACGAATGATGAGAGTTTTGCTTTCTTTATCCACAACCTTAACAGCACGGTGTGCTGTTAAGGTTGTGGATAGAGCGAATGGGTAGTGTAACGCAGCAAAGATGGACAGGGGGACCTGATATCGCAGATGTCAGGTTGTACCCTAATATTAGTGGGGGAGAAAGCTCCCCACTAATGAAGTACTCTCTTCATGGTTCATTTTCCTCTAAAAATAATATTCGGATACCTTGTAAAAGCAATTAAAATAGTCTAAAATATAAAGATAGTCAAATTATTTAGGAAACGTTTACAAAGCAAAATGAAAGATTTAACCAAAGGAAACATTCTTAAAGGTCTTATTGCCTTCACGCTACCGCTGCTCTTGGGGAATTTTTTCCAAGTCCTTTACAATACCGCAGATACCTTGATTGTCGGACAGACCTTGGGAAAAGATGCACTTGCATCGGTGGGCGCAACAGGCTCAATCAATTTCCTTATCGTCGGATTTGCTCAAGGAATGACTGGTGGGCTCACAATTTTGACGGCACAGCGTTTTGGCGCAAAGGATAAACTTGCTGTTAAAAAATCTTTCATCACAGGACTTTATTTTACGATTGCAATTTCGATTGTACTCAGTATTATTTCTGTGATTTTTGTCGGTCAGCTTTTACAGCTTATGCAAACACCTGCTGATATTTTTGAAGGCTCAAAAACATTCCTGACAATTATGCTCGGCGGTATGATTGCTTCTAATCTTTATGCCTATTTGTCAAATGCCTTGCGGGCGCTAGGAAACTCTAAAACACCGCTGTATGCTTTGATTGTTGCCAGTATTTTAAATATTGTCATGGAGTACACTGCTATCCTTGTATTTCATCTCGGATTGGTTGGTTCAAGTTCAGCGACCATTCTGGCGCAAGCCATTTCTGTGCTTTATTTAACTTGGTATATCAAACGCAAGGTTCCTGATTTTCATCTCACACAGTACCTTCTTAAACTTGAGCGCAAAGAAATCATTGCCCATGTCCGACTTGGTGTTCCAATGGGCTTTCAATCTTCGATTATTGCAATCGGTTCTATTACCTTACAAATTGCACTAAATAAGATGGGAACAAACGCAGTTGCCACGCAGGCCATTGTCTCCAAAATTGACCAGCTTGCCATGCTCCCAATGATTTCGCTTGGACTCGCAATGGCAACATTCGGCGCCCAAAATTATGGAGCAAGGCAATTTCGAAGAATCAATCAAGGATTATTCCGTGCGCTTGCTATGGGCATTGCCTGGTCTGTTTTCTTCGCTACTTTGCTTATTTCGCTCAATCATTATTTTACTACGGCTTTCATTTCACCGAGTCAGATAGCTGTTATCAGCATGGCACGAGATTATTACATCATGAATGGTAGTATGTACTGGCTACTTTCTATTCTTTTTATCACTCGTTCTACGCTTCAAGGCTTGGGAAATGCCAAAATCCCAACAATTTGTGGCTTCATGGAGCTTTTCATGCGGGCTGGCGTGGCAATTCTCGGCGTTTCTTTGCTTAATTACACGGTGATTATCTCCTCAAATCCAGCCGCTTGGATTGGTTCAACTTCAATTTTAATTCCAACAACAATTCGTATGATTCGACAATTTCGCAAAGATGGGAATGCAACAGATTTGCAGCAGTTGCTCGCTCATTGATTACAAAACTTTCGGCTTTTGATAAAAAATTTTTAATACAAGTTACCTTCAAATAAGATAAAATAATTTTATCCTAGCACTTCGAGCTGATTTTATCAGACGAATCGGCTCTTGCGTAGCACGAGATGCTGAGATAAATTTCTGCTTCATTATTATTTGGAGGTCTTTTTATGGCAACAATTCAAAAAATTCAAGGTGTTCCGCGTCCGCTTGTGCGCACAAATCAGGCAGTGATTGTCGGAAGCATTCTTCTTTCTGTATTTACAGGCTTTTATTGGTTCTTGCTTTTACCGATTTTAGCAGGACTCTCAGGAATTGTTCTAGGAAAAAATTTCGTCATTCTTTTTGCCAAGCGTTTTTTGCGCAAAGCGCCAAGCGAATATCTTCTGGAAGATAAGCAGGATTTGCGCTTCAATCAAATTATCGCAACAAGTTTGCTGACCTTAGCGCTTCTAGCAGACTTGAGTGGTTATCATTTACTTGCCATCGCTTTTGCTGCCCTTGTTTTTCTTGCCGCAAGCATTGCGCTTGCTGGCTTTTGTGTCGGATGTTGGCTTCGTTTTCAGCTTCATCAATGGCAATACCGTCGGAAGATTAAAAAAGACCTCGCTTGATGAGGGCTTTTTTTAACGATAATATTCAGGTAAGACAAACTGCCCATGATTTTCAAATTCCAAAGCTAAAGATAAGAGCGTAATTTCGGAATTTTTTCGGCCCCAGAGCTGAACTCCTAACGGTAAA
Organism: Bacillota bacterium; assembly: GCA_021781855.1. GTDB lineage: Bacteria > Bacillota > Bacilli > Lactobacillales > Streptococcaceae > Lactococcus. The sequence goes on from JAJXWC010000036.1 coordinate 14,676, forward strand.
TTATTCTCTTGCGAGACATAAACAGGCAAAGACAAAGCCGGCTGTCCTGTCAAGTTGCTGATAAAATTGTACGGGGTGTAAGCAAGCGAGCGCTCAAAAGCAGCTTCAATAATCGCAACTTGCTCAGGAAAATCAAATTCAGAAATATGCTTCATTTTTCCTCTGATTTCCGCTGACATCAGCTCCTCCCCAATTTTCGGTGCGGTTTTTGCGGTAGTCGGAGTCAAAAAAAGGTCATACTGTTCAAAAACTTTTTCCTCAAAGACCGCAGCAGCGGCATCCCACTCATCAAGCGCATTAATATAGCGAGAAACAGGTGCTTTACGTCCCGCTTCTAAGAGCGCATAGCTGAGTAATTCGATGTCATTTGCGGTCAGTTGTCGTCCGTTGGCACGCTCCCACGGCTCTAGCATCGCGACTGTCTCCGCAGCATTCATCGCATAATAAGACTGAATCAGCGAGCGAGCATTGAGTGGAAAAGCGATTTCGGTAACTTCATGCCCTTGTCCTTCGAGAAATTTCACCGCTTTGAGCACCGCATTTTTAGCGTCTTGTGAGAGTTCAATTTCGTCAATCGGTGATGCGAGTGAAAAAGCGATTTTTAAGCGTTTTGATAGCTCTGTCAAATTTGTCAAAGCAGTCAAATCCAATAATTTTGCCTGATAAGGTGCCGCTTCCTGTACCGTTTGCATTTGCGCAACAAACGCTGCTGTATCGCGTACTGAAACCGTCAATGCACCAGAAATTGAAGCCCCCTGCCAGCCCCGAAAGCCGCTCGGTCCTTGAGGCATTCTTCCGCGCGTCATCTTTAGACCAATCAATCCTGAAAAGCTTGCAGGAATCCGAATTGAACCGCCGCCGTCCGAAGCACCTGCTATTGCAAACATCCCCGAAGCGACACTAGATGCTGCACCACCTGACGAACCTCCCGAATAATAATCACGATTCCAGACATTTCGCGTATCCCCGTAAAGCTGACTGTCCGTGATATTTTTGAAGCCGAATTCGGGGGACGCCGTCTGCCCAAATGGTGTCAATCCAGCTTTCATCAAACTTTTCACATATTGACTATCGTTTGCGGCGATGCTCTTTGCAAAAAGCCGTGAACTTGCCGTATCAGGAAGGCCAGCATGCCCTTGCCCTAACATTTTCAGCGGAAATGGAAGACCAGCAAAAAATCATACAAG
>JAJXWC010000207.1 GCA_021781855.1 Bacillota bacterium
CGACGGCGAGGAAAACTACGTTTTCCTTATCCGCAACCTCGAAGCAGCGCTTCGAGCCCCGAGTAAATGAACGTAAAGCTGCCGAAGGGCGTTGGCGCTTCAGCGCCTAGGCTTCTCGGACAGGGTAACCTCATATCGCAGATGTGAGATTGTACCCTAGGTTAGTCTTCAAAAGCAGAACGGGTTTTGGAACAACTTCTTTGAACAAATTTGACGATTTCAACAACAATGACCACTGAAGCCGATGCAGCCAAAACCATTACCCATTGGTAAAAATCAAGATGTGAAACATGGAAAATACTGTTCAATCCGGGAATAAAGATAATGGCGGTCATCAAGACAAAACTGACAAAAATGGACCAGTTGAAGGTCTTGCTTTTGAAAGCCCCGACCTTGAAAATCGACTGATGAATGGATTTGACATTGAAAGCATGGAAAAGCTGAATCAATCCAAGTGTAGCAAAGCTCATCGTCAGCGCATCCTGATGCATCATCGCATAATCTCCAGCATGAACCGGAAAGGCGAGCGCCAATCCGTAAATTCCAAGTGTCAGCGCAGCTTGCACAAGTCCTTGATAAATCGTAGAGGAAAGCACGCCACCACTGAAGAAACTCGCTTTTTTTCCACGCGGTTTTTGTTGCATCACTCCCGGTTCATTTGGCTCAACACCAAGCGCAATCGCAGGGAATGTATCGGTCACGAGATTAATCCAAAGCAACTGAACAGGCAGCATCACGTCCCATCCTAGTAAAGTGGCAAGGAAAATCGTCAGCACTTCTGCCGTATTGGCTGAGAGTAGATACTGAATGGTTTTCTGGATGTTGGCGAAAACTTTCCGGCCCTCTTCAACCGCAACAATAATCGTAGCGAAATTGTCGTCAGCAAGGACCATATCGGATGCACCTTTTGAGACTTCTGTTCCCGTGATGCCCATCCCAATGCCGATATCTGCTGTTTTAAGGGCAGGTGCATCATTCACACCATCTCCTGTCATGGCGACGACTTTGCCTTCATTTTGCCAAGCTTTGACGATACGTACCTTGTGCTCAGGAGACACGCGCGCATAGACACTGTATTGCTTCACCACTTTTTGAAAATCCTGCTCACTCAAATCATTGAGTGCTGCGCCCGTCAGCACATGTCCCTCAGTATCTTCTGGATTGATAATACCGAGCCGTTTGGCAATGGCTTCGGCGGTATCTTGGTGGTCGCCTGTAATCATAATCGGACGAATACCTGCCGCTTTTGCCGTTGCGACAGCCTGTGCTGCTTCTGGACGTTCAGGGTCAATCATCCCGACCAAGCCTGCGAAAATCAGGCCATGTTCAAGATTTTCACTCGTCAATTCAGCAGGAATTTTATCAAGATATTTGAATGCCATCATGAGGACGCGAAGCGCTTCGTATGCCATTTCATGATTGATTTTAAGAATTTCTTCCTTGTCAAAATTAGACAGCGCTGTAATTTCATCATTGACCAATTTTTTACTCACACGACCTAAAAGCTGGTCTGGCGCCCCTTTGACAGCGACAAGGTATTGTCCGTCTGGTAGCTGATGAATGGTGGACATCAGTTTTCGCTCGCTGTCAAAGGGCAATTCGGCAACGCGTGGGGTTTCCTGCAGTTTTTCACGCACATCATACTGTTGCTGGAGTCCAAATTGTACGAGTGCAGTTTCTGTCGGGTCACCAATGAGTTGACCGTCTTGCGAGATTTTTGTGTCATTTGCAAAATTCATCACACGCAAGGTCATGTTATCTGACGAAAGTGGCTCTGAAGCATCAGCAAGTCTACCGTCACTATAAATTTTTTCCACGGTCATCTGATTCATCGTCAGCGTCCCCGTCTTGTCAGAGGCAATGATTTCCGTAGAACCAAGTGTTTCAACAGCAGGCAGTTTTCTGACAATCGAATTTCGTTTGGCCAGAACTTGTGTACCCAACGCTAGTACAATCGTAACAATCGCAGGCAGCCCCTCAGGAATTGCAGCAACCGCAAGCGCGACCGAGACCATCAATCCTTCAAGCACACCTTCTTGTGTGAGGCTTTCCAGTCGCAGAATGTGAACCACAAAGGTTACTGCCGCAATCGCCAAAATTGCCCAAGTCAAGAATTGCGACAGCCGGTTCAAATTTCGTTTTAGCGGTGTTTCCGTCTCGTCTGCCGCTTCAATCATACTCGCAATTTTACCAACTTCCGTAAACATTCCTGTTGCCACGACAAGACCCGTACCACGCCCGTAAGTGACATTGGCATTTTGGTAAGCCATATTAAGACGGTCGCCAAGAGGAGCATCCGCTTTGACAGAGGAGTCAAATGCTTTTTCGACAGGGACAGATTCGCCCGTCAATGCTGCTTCTTCGATTTTCAATGAAGCCGACTCCAGCAGCCGCATATCCGCCGGCACCACATCGCCTGCTTCGAGTAATACAATATCCCCCGGCACAATGTTTTCACTATCAATTTCAAGGACATGACCGTCTCGCTGCACTCTCGCCGCTGGTGAGCTCATCTTTTTCAGTGCCTCGATTGCCGCTTCAGCTTTCCCCTCCTGATAGACGCCGAAAACGGCATTGATGATGACGACTGCCATAATAATTATCGCATCTGAAACATCATGACCGCCACTCGTGATGACCGACAAAATCGCCGCAATAATCAAAATAATAATCATCAAATCCTTGAACTGCTCTAAAAACTTGACCAAAAGCGACTTTTTCTTCCCTGCATCAAGCTGATTGGGGCCGTAAGTTTCTAGGCGTTCAGCCGCTTGCGATGCGGTCAAACCATTCGTGCTAGCTGACAGTTCTGCCAGTACTGACGAGATGGACTGGGCATGGAAATCCGCTTGGACCTGTGTTTTTCTCTGTTCTTCTGACAAAATATTTCCTCCAAAGTAAATAAAATCTCAGGTAAAAAAATAGACTCGTGGCAGCTTTGCCACAAGTCTCGCTGTTTAAGACGATGCCGAACGAATGAAATCCGTTGTATTGACGACATTGTCAGAAGCTTTCGCTTCCCGCTACTCCCTTGAGTTCTCTACTATTATAACAAATTTCTTAGAAAAATCAAATCTTATTTTTATATCTGATTTCACTTTGCTCTGCTATCCATTCGCCCTAGGCAACTAAAGTCGCAAGGCGAAATGGAAAGCGATAAAGTACCAGTCCGTAGATAGCAGAGACTCGCTAGTTTAGAAAAGACCATACATAAAAGATGAGAGCGCAAAATGAAGCGGAGACTTATTTAGTGGGAGTTGAAACTCCCACTAAATTTAGTCGAGCGAAATTCGAAGCTTAGTACTGCTTATCCCACCGCCTAAAAGGCGGGGGTATTAGCACGTACTGCTG
>JAJXWC010000208.1 GCA_021781855.1 Bacillota bacterium
AGCGACTTCGGTAGGGCCTGGTGTCATAATAAGCGGTCTATTCTTCATATTTGGCACGAATCCCTCCAATGAGTTTTGGACGTGATTTGAGAGCTGTAACATGTGCACCACCAAGTTCACGTAAGAAAGGACGAAGCGGAATTTGAACATGCTTAATATGCATGCCAATCGAAGTGTCTCCGATATCTAACCCTGCAAAAGCAGTAATATGCTCGACTTCAACTGGTTTTTCAAAAAGCTGATAAGCGGCAACTTGACCACTTCCTCCTGCATGAAGCTGCGGAATAACCGAAACAATCTCAAGGTCTTTCTTATCAGCAAGTTCCTGCTCAACAAGTAGCGCACGATTGAGGTGTTCACAAGCTTGAACAGCTAGATAAATACCACGTTCGGTAAGCGTTTTGTGGATGACCCCAACGATAACTTCACCGATTTCAGCAGAGCTGTTTTTGCCGATGATACCGCCGTTAACTTCACTTGATGAGAGACCAAGGACAAAAATTTGCCCAGCTCTAATGCCTGATTTTTCGATAATGTCGTCAATAATTGTTTGTGTGTCTATTTTAATTTTTTGCAAATCCATTGGAAATACCTGTCCTTCTAATCAATGGGCTGAGCAGCCGTGCGAGAATGTAGCCGAGGCCAACCTGAATAACATTGACCCAAAGCCCTGTGAGCGCTGATGCCCAGCCGTAAAACATCCAACCGACGAGAAAATATCCGCCGACCATAACAATCAAACTCAGTGCAAAATTTAATGTTTTTGAGCGTGTCAATCCTGCCAGATAGCCTTGAGAACCGTGAATAATCAAACTGAAAAACATATAATTTGAATAGCCCGCAGTGAAGTCAAGCAAGAAAGCCGCGAGGCCGCCGATTACCGATGCTTCTCGTTTTCCCATAAGGAAAACAGCACTGTAAATCCCGACATCTAGCAAGGTCAAAATATTGCCTGCAGACCCTGGAACAACAAAGGTGAATGCCCGGCCCAGTACAAAACTGAGGGCAGTCCAAATCGCAATGAGTGTGATTTTTTTTATCTTTTTACTATCCATTTTTTAACCCTTTCCATTTTGAAAGACACCGTAATCGTTGGCAGACAAAATAGCTTGATAAACAAAGTCTTTAGCCTGTGCAAAAGCAATATCTGCTTTTACCGATTGTGCGATAAGACTAGCAAGACTGCTCGCAAACGTACAGCCAGCACCGTTGTTATTTTTGTCAGAAATCGGTTTGGACAAACAGGTAAAATGCTCACCGTCGTAAAATAAATCCACGGCTTGTGTCTTATCAAATCGGTTACCGCCTTTTATAATAACTATTTTGGCACCGAACTGATGCAAAATCTGCGCGGCATTTTTCATGTCTGCAAGATTTTTAATGGTCAAACCTGATAAAATCTCGGCTTCACGGAGATTTGGCGTTATCATATCGGCAAGCGGAATAAGTTTGCTGATAAACAAATCACGAATTTCATTGACCTTGTAATCAGCATTTTCTTTGAAAACAATGACTGGGTCAAGAATAATTGGTACAGTCTGTTTTGACAGAAATTTTGCAGTAGCTAAAAGAATTTGACGATTGGGTAAAAGTCCAATCTTAATCGCTGCAAAATCAATATTTTCAAGACTTGTAAGCTGTTCTTCAAAAATTTCCGGCTGCACGGAATGAACGATAAACTTATCCTGCTGAATCGTAACGATGCTTGTCAGCGCCACAAAACCGTAAAGTCCAAAATGAGCAAAAGTGGCAAGGTCAGCCTGCATTCCCCCACCGGAATGAATATCAGAACCTGCAATGGTCAAAATTTTACTGTTCGTCAAGATAAATCACCTCCTTTAAAAATAAACCTTCAGGAGCGGCCGTTGGCCCCGCCAGATTGCGATTTTTACTCTCCAAAATCCGCGTGATTTGCTCAATAGGCATTCGGTCATTCCCGATTTTTATCAAGGTACCAATCATGTTGCGGACCTGTTTGTAGAGAAAACCGTTACCGCGAAAAACGAATTTGAAATTTTCTTCGTCAAGTCGTACCAAATCTGCCTGACTAATCGTGCGGATTTTATCGTCTACTGATGAACCCGAAGCTGTAAAACCTGTAAAATCATGCGTTCCTACTAAAAGTTCAAGAGCATTGCACATCTTATCAAAATCTAAATGATAACGAAAATGCGCATGGTAAAGCCGATTAAAAGGGCTTCGCACAGACGAGTTTTCCAGATAATATTCATAAATCTTTTCATGCGGCGCAAATCGTGCATGCCAATCATCTGCCACTTCTTCCACATGTCTTACTGCAATATCCGCTGCCGACTGCGTATCCAAAGCAAATCTCAAACGTTCAGCATCACGCGCAGCCTGTAAGTCAAAATGCACGACCTGAGCAAGCGCATGAACACCTGCATCCGTTCGCCCAGCTCCTTGTAAAATAACTGGCTTATGCGAATTCAGCCGCGTCAACACTTCTTCTAGTTCTTCTTGAACTGTACGTGAGTTTTTCTGCTGCGGTTGTGATTGAAAACCCGCGAAGTTCGTTCCGTCATAGGCAATAATTGCTTTGTATCTTGTCATGTTTTCTATTATAGCAGAATTTTCAAACGAAACTAGGATCTTGTTATTTAATTTTTTTATGACAAAAAAACGCTTCATCAGCGTCTTCGAAATAACATGATTCGGGGGGGATTTTTTATGTTTTAACTGTTGAAATAAGTTGATAACATCAGCTTTCAATATTCTCAAATTCATAAAAATTCCCAGTTTTGAACTGACTTAAAAAAATATTTGGCACAATTTTTGGCACAAAAAAACACCCGAACTAACGGGCGCTAAGGAGTAAATTATGAAGCATTAATCATCCCAATCTTCTGGGTGCATTTCACATACTAGTCGAAACTTTGCATGAGTAGGAATTCTCCAATATGTTTGATCGTCACCTCTAATTTTTTTAATGGCCAAATATTCAACATCATTTTCAATAGCACTCACTTGCCTTAATTCGTTAAATTCAAGGCCCTGATTATAAACTCTAATTGGTATCATATTATCATTTGGATTTTTATTTTTTAAAATATGATAAGTTTCCGCTTCATCATATTTTGAAGCATCTTCAACAAAAAATCTATCTAAAGTCCTCTCAATTTTCCTTCGATTTGAATTCTTTAAAGCTCTCTCAAATGCTTCCTTAAACTTATTTTTCTCTTGCAAATCATCAATCATCTCACTGCCCTCCTTATGCTATTGATGTGTTAATTATATCATCAAATATTATGTCTTTTGGAGTGAAAATCATTAAGCAATCAATACATTAAAAATATAGTTTGATAACAAAAAAACGCCCCGAAGGGCGG
>JAJXWC010000209.1 GCA_021781855.1 Bacillota bacterium
CCTCTTGGTTTTCATTCTGCTTTATTCAGTTTTCAATGGTCTTCGTTGACCCCCTCAAGAGACAACTATTATATTCTATCAGACACTCATCCCTTTGTCAACTATTTATGTTGGCTTTTTTCTTTTTTTTGCACTTACGTTCGATAACTCGATTTTGAGGGATAAAAAAACATTGAATGTTCAATGTTTTAATCGGTATTGAGTTCAGGCAAATCATTAAATTCTACTCGTAATTTCAAGATTCGTTTTCCGTCAATTTCTAAGCTAGTTAGTGTGAAATGGTCTTCAATATTATCAACTTTGGAAGTGATTTGTTGTCCGCGCTCCGGAATAACACCTGTTGTAGCTAGAAAATAGCCTGCAATGGTATCAACATCATTACTCTCAAGGTGAGTATCGAATTCTTCGTTGAAATCGTTGAGCGTCATTTTGCCTTGTACAACATACATCTTCTCGCCGATTTTGTGAACTTCTTTTTCGGCAATATCTGTTTCGTCTTCGATTTCACCAACGATTTCTTCTAACATATCTTCTAGTGTGACGATTCCGACAACTCCGCCGTATTCGTCAAGAAGAATTGCCATTTGATTATGGGTTCTGCGGAGTTCTAAGATAAGGTCGTCAACGTTAATTGTTTCTGGAACAAAGAGTGCTTCTTGGAGCATTTCTCTGATATTGATTTCATCAAAACCTTGTGTAAAGCCGTACTTTAATAATTTTTTTGTGTGCAAAATCCCTAGAATATTATCTTTGTCATCGTCATATACAGGCACGCGCGAATAGGCTTCGTTCAGTATTTTTTCAATATTTTCACGCGAATCATCATTGATATCAATCATGAAGGCATCTGTTCGAGGAACCATAATTTCACGGGCGAGAAGCTCGTCTAGGCTGAAAATTCCTGCAAGCATGCTACGTTCTTCTTCATCAAGAGCCGTTTCATCTGTGCTGACGAGATATTCCATCTCATCACGAGTCATATTTTCGTCTAAATCATCAAATTTTACGGGCGTTAGCTTTGTTAAACCGTTGATTGAAATGGTCAAGAGCCAGATGAATGGACGGAGTAAGACACCAACAGCTTGTAATGGACGAACTAATCTAAGAGCTGCTTTTTCTTTCAACGCTTGCGCAATGCGTTTAGGAAAGAGTTCTCCAAAAACAATCGTAAAGAAAGTCAAAACAACTAGGATAATGACTTTGCCGATGGTTTGCGCAGCCGCTGTATGCCCTATAATTGGAGAAATCTCAGCCGCTAGACTATCAGCTAGACTTGCACCTGCGACAATATTTAAAAATGTAATTCCAACTTGAACAGTTGATAAAAAACGAGTCGGATTTTCAATAACTTTTAGTAAATTGAGATACCGCTTGTCTCCTTCGCTGGCACGTTGTTCAATCCGTGAATGATTGAGTGAAACGAGTGCCATTTCGCTTGCCGAAAAGAAGGCATTTAAAGCAGTTAGAAAGATAAGAAAGATAATCTGCAAGAGTATCGAGGTACTCTCGGGATCAGGGTTTGGCATTTTTGCTCCTATTTTTTAATATTAATATTTTTGACCGTTCGGTCAAGATGTTATTTTAGTTTAACATCATTTATTATAGCATATTTTCATCATTCGTCTGAAATAATCTTTGTTTCTTGTGATTTCGATAAAGACCATTGATGAATTTGACAATTTCTTTAATCAGCGAATAGGCTGGAACGGCGATAATCATTCCCAAAATACCATAAAGACTTCCTGAAATAAGCATCAAAATCATAACGGTGACTGGATGAATTTTGACAGCTGTACCAATAATTTTAGGATAGACAACATTTCCGTCAATTTGCTGCAAAATGAGAACGTAGGCGACCGCAAACAGTGCTGTCCACGGACGGTCAAAAGCAACGGTAAATGCCATGGGCAACACACCAATATATGGACCTGCATAAGGAATGATATTAGTAATTCCTGAGAAAAGCGCGAACAGAAAGGCATACGGAATCCCAAGCACCAGATAACCAATAAATACGGTAATAAAAACGAGAAGCGCATCAAGTGCGACACCACTGATATAGCGTGAGATGGTTTTGTTCATATTTTCAAGCAAGTCAATAATCTTGAGCTTATCTTCAATCAAAACATGCTCACGTAAAAATGGCAGAATTTTCTCACCGTCTTTGAGCATATAGTAAAGCAAAATAGGCACCAAAATCACGACCATGATAATACTTGAAATGACCCCCACAATGCTTCCGATGCTGCCCGTGACATTATTCAGCAGATTGTGCAGAATATCCACGTATGAAATATTAAGGCGGCTAAGCAAACTATTGACATCAATCTGTTCATAAAGTGTGTGAAAACGCGGATTTTGTGACAACGACTCCACCCAAGTGCGAAGTTGAGGATAAAGTTTTGTTGTTGCATTGATGAGTCCTGTGAGCTGACTAACAATGTTGGGAATGATTGATGCGATGAGAATAATGAGTCCTACGAATAAAATTAAAATAATTCCCAAAGCACCCAAACCGCGCTTTATTTTAAATTTTCGCTCTAAAAAGAGGAGAATAGGATTGAAAACAAAATATAAAAATCCAGCAATAATGAAAGGCACGAACAGCAAAGTCAAGAGCGTGCGAATAGGCTGAAAGACAAATCCGATTTTTGTCAGGAGAAAAATCAAGAGCGCAACAGCTAAAATCTCGATTGTCCAGAAAAATAATTTACTATTTTTAAACATAGGTTCCTTTTCACAGATTTGACAATCCTGTCAAATCGCTTTTTCTTAATATTTTTATTATAATAAATATTAAGATTTTACGCAAACTGATTGGAGGATTTTATGGAAATAAAAATAACGCGTGATACAATGTCTGAAATTTATTTTGATGCTTTGCGGATTCGCAATACTGTCTTTGTCAAGGAGCAGCAAGTACCTTACGAGCTCGAAGTGGGAAATGCTGTTGAAGAAGCTGCTGCCGTGCATTTTGTACTTTATGATTCTGGGAATTCTATCGGAACCGTGCGTTTATTAGCTGATTTGGAAAATCAGACGGCTTTGATTCAGCGTATGGCAATCTTACAGTCTTTTCGCGGCAAGGGTTATGCCGCAATTTTACTTGAGAATTTGCTGCAGTTTGCCAAAGAGAACGGCTTTCATACACTCACTTTACATGCACAGCTTAGCGCACGCGGGCTTTATCAAAAATTTGGTTTTATTGAAGCTGGCGAAATTTTCGAAGAAGCGGGAATTCAACATATTACCATGAAAAAAACGATTTGACGAAACTGTCAAATCTTTTTTTATTTTTCCATGATTTCTTGAACGAGCTGTTTAAGT
>JAJXWC010000037.1 GCA_021781855.1 Bacillota bacterium
ATATTTTTGAAGCCTTGGATGCGCATCGGGAACTGTTCATTGCATTTGGCGGGCACAAACAAGCGGCAGGAATGACGCTGACAGTAGAAAACGTGCCTTTGATTAAGCAAGCAATGATTGACTTTATTTCCGAAAACCAGCTTGATATGAGTGGAAAATCGGAATTGCGATTAGCAGCCTCTTGTATGCTAGAAGAAATTTCTTTGGATAGTTTACGTGCGCTGGCACGGCTTGCCCCTTTTGGCATGGATAATCCGAAACCGCACTTTCTCTTGGAAGATTTTAAGGTTGTACAAAGTCGTAGTATGGGGAAAGAAAATACTCATCTTAAACTTAAACTAGAGCAAAATCAAAGGCAAATTGATGCCGTGTATTTTGGACACGGTACGGAAAGTTTAGAATTTGAACAAGCGAATCTGAGACTTGCTGTAACTTTGTCAAGCAATACATGGAACGGAAACACAAGTGTACAACTTATGGTCGAAGATGTGCAAGCGGAAGGGATTGAGTTACTTGATGTACGCAGTAGGCAAATAAATTTTCCAGAAAATACAATGTTTTTTGCGAATAATACACTAAAAAATGGTATAATAGAAGAAGTGCTGATTTTGGCAGAGACACCGACGACGCTTGAAGGTTTGACTACGCTGTCAGAGGTACTTTTGCAAAAGAAAATCCAGTTGATTTATTTTAAAGACCAGATTGACAATGCTTATTATTTGACAGGTTCTGGAACGCGCGAGCAATTTGCTAAGCTTTATAAGGCGATTTATCGATTTCCTGAATTTGATGTTCGCTATAAATTAAATGTTTTATCAGATTTCTTGAAAATCCCTGAACTTTTGTTAATCAAAATGATTCAAATTTTTGAAGAGTTAGGATTTGTCGAAATCAAAGATGGTCTGATGAAAGTCAATAAAGAGGCACCGAAACATGAAATTTCCGAGAGTAAAATCTATCAAGACCTTACAAAATTGGTCAAATTACAAGAACTTTTTGCTCTTGCCCCAGTTAAAGAAATTTATCAAAAACTAAAGAATGGAGAAGTCGAGATTTAATTTTGTTGTAGAAATCTATCGGCTGGACATTAAAATGGAACTCAAAGATTACATCGCAACGATTAATGATTATCCTAAAAAAGGAATTGTTTTTCGTGATATTTCGCCACTCATGGCTGACGGCAATGCTTATAATTATGCAGCAACTGAAATTGTTCAGTATGCGCGTGATAAGCAAATTGACATGGTTGTCGGACCTGAAGCACGTGGTTTTATTATCGGCTGCCCTGTTGCTTTTGCACTTGGTGTAGGTTTTGCGCCTGTTCGCAAACCAGGAAAATTACCACGTGAAGTGATTGAAGCCAGTTACGAAAAAGAGTACGGTGCGGATACGCTGACCATGCATGCGGACAGTATCAAACCAGGACAGCGAGTGCTGATTGTTGATGATTTACTTGCAACTGGTGGAACGATGAAAGCAACGATTGAAATGGTCGAAAAACTCGGTGGTGTAGTTGTTGGTTTAGCCTTCCTGATTGAACTTGATGAGCTTAAAGGGCGTGAAAAAATCGGCGATTATGACTATAAAGTTTTGATGCACTATTGATTTTCATTTGACGAAATGGTCAAAAACACAAAACATTTTGTCAAATCTGACAGATGTTTTTGGCAGTAATTTGCTGAAAATCTATTGACAGTAAGCAAATTTTGATATATTATATTACAAAGAGTAGAAACTTTCATCAGTTTATGCTGAAAAAAGTTCAAAGAAATTTGGAAAGAGAGCAGAAAGTTGAAAATTACAGCCTTAGAAGGACAAAAAATCGAAGAGCTTTCTATGATTGAAGTCGCCCATGCCATCTTAGAGCAAAATGCAAAAGAGATGACTTTCGCTGAAATTCTGAACGCCGTTCAAGATTATCTCGAAAAATCTGATGACGAAATCAAAGCAAATATTGCCCGCTTTTACACAGAAATCAATACTGATGGAAGCTTTATTCCATTGGGAAACAACATTTGGGCACTCCGTTCATGGTATGCGATTGATGAAATTGATGAAGAAGTAATTGCACTTGATGAGCTTGATGACGAAGACGATGAAACACCAGTCAAAAAACGTAGCAAAGTCAATGCATTCGGCATTGAAGACGAAATTGACCCAGAAGATGAAGCTACAAGCAACCATAACGACGATGAAGACGAAGATGCGCTTGACATTGAATATGATGATGAAAATCCTGACGATGAAAAAGACGAAGTTGAAGCCTACGACGCTGAGCTAAAAGAAGTTGAACTTGAAAATGTTGATGAAGATGTTGAACTCAATGAAGTTGACGACGATGAAGACGAAGATACTGATGAGGACTGAAGCATAAAGCGGAGATTTATTTGATGAGAACTTCAACTTTCATCAAATTTAGAGGATAAGCTCTAGGGGAAGAAACTAAACGACTGTAAGGGTCTGAAGCCGTAACAGCCTGCTTAACATCCTCGACATGAGCCTACCTTGTTACCTGTGCTATCCATTTGTTCTAAATGAGGCGAAATGGTGCCCCTACGGCAGTAGAGCGAAAGCAGCACTTGCTAGGTTAAAATGCGGATGAAGTTATCTCTTTCGTAACTGAATATATGCCTGTGGTAGAGACGCGATAATTGGCAAGCACTGCTGAGATAAAGTTCAATTAAAGTGGGGTCAATGGCCTCACTTTGACTATTTCTTTTGTAAAAAACTGAAAAGTTATATACAATATAAGAAACACAAATTTATATCGTCATAAGGAGAAAAAACTTGGTTGAAAAAGATACAACGGAGTTTTCAAGAGAGAGTTTTAAAGAAAAAATCTTGCGCCAGCTTGAAGAAGGCATGGACCAGTCTGCAGATATAGAAACTCCTACACGAAAAACACCGTTTGAGCGTCCGGTTACCAATTTTTCATCGGAAGAACCTTCAGTTTCTGATTTTAAAGCAGAAACTCCGACAGATGATGGTTTTGAAATCAAGCAAAACCAAGCGCATCATGAATTTTTGCGTGCTTCAAATGAACCTTATCGTAGCATAGAAAAATCTGATGAATTTGATGCGGAAACAAATATAGAAGAACCTCTTTTGATTACGCAGTATTCACGCAAGAAATCTTCAAAAGAAAATACTGAAAGTCAAGAAAACGAACCAATGACTAATCGCCCGTCAAAATCAAACCGCAAGTCATCAAAGAATAATAAAAATTCGAAACGCGGTGGTAAAAAGAAAAAAAATACGGCAGGCAGAATTATTGCTGTCATTGTTTTAATTCTTCTGATTGTGGCGGGTGCAACGGGTTGGTATGGTTTTAAATTTATAGAAGCTGGTGTGCGACCGCTTAATCCCGCTAATCATACAATTAAAGCCGTCAATATTCCTGCAGGAGCGAGCAGTAAACAGATTGGAGATTTGCTACAAAAAGATGGTATCATCAAAAATGGCATGATTTTCCAGTATTATACAAAATTTAATAATTACACAGGATTCAAGAGTGGTTATTATAATCTTTCGCCAGATATGACTTTGTCTGCAATCGCCAAGCTTCTTGAGCAAGGGGGGACGCCGAAACCTGTCGAGCCGATATTAGGTAAAATTACTATTCCAGAAGGTTATACTTTAGAGCAGATTGCACAGGGAATCACAAAAAATGCAGCTCAAAATGAGGCAAAGACACCGTTTACTACCGCAGAATTTATGAAAGTCGTACAAGACCCTACTTTCATTGCCAAAATGAAAACACAATATCCTTCCCTTTTTGCTAGTTTGCCAGATAAAGCTTCAGGGGTGAAATACCAGCTTGAGGGTTACCTTTTCCCTGCGACTTATGAATATACTAAAAAGTCAACAATGGAATCGCTTGTGACGAGCATGATTGCTGCGATGAATACTCAGCTCAATCCTTACTACGGTCAGATTACAACGAATGGCATGACGGTGAACAGCACACTTGCCATGGCAGCTTTAGTTGAAAAAGAAGCGAACAATGATGATGACCGTCGAAATGTTGCTGGTGTCTTCTATAATCGTTTAAATGCGAAAATGCCTTTGCAGTCTAATTCTTCAGTGCTCTATGCCGAAGGAAAATTGGGCGCGCAGACGACATTGAAACAAGATACAACGATTGATACTTCTTTAAATTCACCATTCAATCTTTATGTTAATACAGGTACAGGACCGGGACCGATTGATAGTCCAAGCTTATCTTCAATCAAAGCTGTTTTGGACCCTGCGCAAAATAGTTATTATTACTTTGTCGCAGATGTAACAACAGGTAAGGTTTACTTTGCTAAAACCTTGGCTGAACAAAATGCTAATGTTCAAACCTACGTCAATGCAAAGTTGAAGTGATGAGGCATCTGTAAGAAAAAGGTCCAGGTGCTGAGTGTTTAGGTCTTGAGGAAGTAAGCAAAAATAGAGCTTACGAGTTCTTGATTTTCGTAGTGAAACAAATAGTGTTGCTTATTTTATCACTTGAAAAGGTGGAAGCAGTTGCTATATTATACTAGATAAAAAGTTTATAAAAAAGGAAAATAGAAATGGTAGAAAAAACTTACCAAATGACCGCTGATGGTCTTGAAAAATTAAATGCAGAGCTTGAAAATCTTAAGCTTGTAAAACGTCCAGAAGTGATTGAACGTATCAAAATTGCGCGTGGCTACGGAGACCTTTCTGAAAATTCAGAGTATGAAGCAGCTAAAGATGAACAGGCTTTCATCGAAGGAAGAATTTCAACAGTTGAAACAATGATTCGCTATGCTGAAATCGTAGATAGTGCTGCCGTTGCTAAGGATGAAGTTTCGTTGGGGAAAGTGGTTACTTTCCAAGAAATTGGGGAAGATGATACTGAAACTTATACGATTGTCGGAACTGCTGAAGCAGACCCATTTTCAGGCAAGATTTCCAATGAATCTCCGATTGCGCGGAGTTTGATTGGACGGAAAGTCGGCGATAGTGTGACAATTCCTTTGCCTGTCGGTGAGATGAAAGTTAAAATTGTCAAAGTAGATTGAAGTGGTTACTTCATCATTAGGGGAGAAAGAATCTTCTAATGATGTCAGGTCATTCTATCCGTGAAGCCTAAGCGCCAAGACCCTACAGCAGTAGAACGAAAGCAGAGATTGCCATTCCGACTAGCTGCTTTAGCAGCGTAGAGGCGAAGCTTCAGAGGTAGTGTCACTTATCCCAGCCAAGAGGTAGGGGATTAGTGCATTACTGAGATAAAAAAGTCTCATAGGAGGCTTTTTTTGGTAAAATCAATCTTTTTTCGGTATAATAGTCAAGAAAGGTCAAAGTTGTTTTTGACAGCTTTGCCAAAATAGGGTAGCGACTTATTTGGTGGAAGTTTTTTCTTCTACTGAACTTAGGGGATAGCTTTATAGCCATGATATAAGGCTAGTCGCTATCTACCACTGATGAGATAAAATTACAGTTCGGGAGCATTTCCTATCAACTGAAGCGAGTGTTTAGATATACCAGCAAGATAGAAAGTGACGGAAAAACAATGACGAGAAAGGAACAAAAATGACGGCTCAAAATACATCGGATATCATCGAAGCATATCTTAGACGGCTTTTGGAAGAGGCAACGGAAATCGAAATAAAACGTGCAGATTTGGCAAATCAGTTTGATGTCGTACCCTCACAGATTAACTACGTGATTAAAACGCGGTTTACGGCATCAAAGGGTTTTGATGTTGAATCAAAACGTGGCGGTGGCGGCTATATTAAGATTGTTAAATATCATTATTCCGTGCGACATGAGTTTTTGACAGACCTTTATCGCAAAATTCCGACAAATTTATCTGTTGTTGCTGCTCATGATATTATTCAGCTCCTTTTTGATGAAAAAGTGCTGACTGAGCGCGAAGGAAATTTGCTGCTATTGCTTTTGACAGACCAAGCTGTTCAAAGCAATTTGCGAAGTTCAATGCTGAAGAATATTATTCAAAGGTTAGATAGGGAAGAAGAGTTATGAATTATTACGATTATCAAATTACAGAGTTTGCTTCGGATGCTTTGAAAAAAGCGGCAGATTTTGCTATGCAGTATCAGTATGCGGTTGTTGAAGGTTCGCATCTCTTAGTGGCATTAGCGGCAATTCCAGGTTCGATTGCTTATACAGTGTTGATGAATCAAAAGTTAGATGTTGAAGATATGATGATTGATTTGGAGGAAATGTCTAGCAATGTTGTAACTTCTTGGGCTGAGCTTACGATGTCGCCTCGAATGGACGATGTTGTCCAGTTAGCGCAAGTTTTAGTCACATCAAATGGAAGTGAAGCGATTGGCACAGAGCATTTACTTTATGCTCTACTGCAAGATGAGCAAGGAGCGGCGGCTCATTTGATTCGGCTGCAGAAGATTAGCACGAAAGCAATTATTGATGATTTGAAAAAGCGGACGCAACTTGTATTACCCAAAGTCAAAAAAGCAGTCACACCAATGTCTAAACGCAGTCTTGCTGGGAAAATCGCGGAAAATTCGACAACACCCACGCTTGATACTGTTTCAACAGATTTGACGGCAGCTGCGCGTGAAGGAAAACTTGACCCGCTGATTGGACGAGAGCGTGAAATTGAACGCTTAATCCATATTTTAAGCAGGCGTACAAAAAACAATCCAGTGCTTGTCGGTGAACCAGGTGTTGGGAAAACAGCCATTCTTGAAGGACTTGCTGCACGGATTGCGAGTGGAAATGTTCCAGCTGGTCTTGTCAAAAGTCGGATTATGGCACTTAATATGGCGGCTGTCGTGGCAGGAACGAAATTTCGTGGTGAATTTGAAGACCGTTTAACAGCGATTGTAGATGAAGTTAGTCAAGAGCCAGATGTTATTGTTTTTATTGACGAACTACATACGATTGTCGGCGCAGGCGGCGGAATGGATTCTGTGACCGATGCGTCAAATATTTTAAAACCAGCGCTCGCCCGTGGGAATTTCCAGCTTATCGGTGCTACGACTTATCACGAGTATCAAAAATATATTGAAAAAGATGAAGCACTTGAGCGCCGCTTTGCGCGAATTAATGTCGATGAACCATCACAGACTGAAGCGATTGCTATTTTACAAGGATTGAAAGAAAAATTTGAAGAATTTCACCATGTGCAGTTCACAGATGAAGCGATTGAGCAAGCAGTAAAACTCAGCATCCGCTATATGCCAAGTCGTCGTTTACCTGATAAAGCGATTGATTTACTTGATGAAGCTGCGGCAGCAGTAAAAATCACAATTAAAAATAATCAGTCAAAATTTGTTGAACTGGAAAGTAAACACAAGGCTGTTGAAAATGAGCTTGCCGAAAGTATCGTCAAACTTGATATGGAAAAATCACGTCAGCTTGAAAAAGAAGCACGGAAATTGGCAGACGATATTAACTTGTTTACAGGTAATAAGGGCAAAAAACAAACTGTAACAGACAGCGCTGTAGTCAATGTTGTGAGCAATTTGACAGGTGTTCCCGTCAAACAAATGACCAAAACTGAGTCTGACAGACTTATTAAATTGGAGCAAGAGTTGCACAAACGCGTCGTGGGGCAAGAAGAAGCCATTTCTGCTGTATCTCGTTCTATTCGCCGTGCTCGCTCAGGTGTTGCAGATGGTAGGCGTCCAATGGGCAGTTTCATGTTCTTAGGCCCCACTGGTGTAGGGAAAACAGAATTAGCAAAAGCACTTGCAGAAAGTATTTTCGGCAGTGAAGACAACATGATTCGGATTGATATGAGCGAATATATGGAGAAATTCTCAACTTCGCGTCTGATTGGTGCTCCTCCAGGATATGTTGGTTACGATGAGGGCGGGCAGCTCACAGAGCGAGTTCGAAATCATCCCTATAGCGTTGTTCTGCTTGATGAGGTCGAAAAAGCCCATCCTGATGTGTTCAATATCATGCTGCAAATCCTTGATGATGGTTTTGTGACGGACACGAAAGGGCGTAAAGTTGATTTCCGAAATACAATTATTATCATGACATCAAATCTTGGTGCAACAGCTCTACGTGATGATAAAACCGTCGGTTTTGGCGCAAAATCAGCTAGTAGTGATTATGAAGCCATGAAAAATCGGATTCTTGAGGAGCTCAAACATCACTATCGACCGGAATTTCTTAACCGAATTGACGAAACAATCGTTTTTCACCCGCTTTCCTCAGGAGAAATTGAGCAAGTCGTAAAAATTATGAGCAAATCTCTCATTAAGCGCCTTGCAGAACAAAAAATTCTCATCAAACTCACACCAGCAGCTGTCAAATGGATTTCTGAAGTTGGTTTTGACCCGGCATATGGTGCACGCCCTTTGCGTAAAGCTATTCAGCGCGAAATTGAAGATGCACTGTCAGAAGAAATTTTGACAGGAGAAATCAAAACAGGCGACCAAATTTCTGTGGGTATTTCTAATAAAAAGATTAAAATCACACATATGATTTGAAATGAAAGCTGTTTCATGTTATAATTAGATTAGAAATAAAGGAAAGGGCGGTTCTAAAAAGTGTTAAAAAAGACATGAAAAGAACCACTAATGTTCTAAAATTGTCAGTTAAGTAGAACATGCTTTTTTGAGTTTTAAGCTCTGCAAACGTAAAGGAACACTGCAAGAAAAACTCAGAAAAGCTGTTTTACATAAAAACACAAAAGTTCCGCAAAGGTATATCTTATGATTAAATTTAATATCCGTGGTGAAAACGTTGAAGTTACAGACGCAATCCGCGCTTATGTTGAAGGAAAAATCGGGAAACTGAATAAATACTTCAATGACGGTCATGAAGTGACAGCCTACGTTAATCTGAAAGTCTATACTGAAAAACGTGCAAAAGTTGAAGTGACTATTCCCGCAAAAAATGTGACGCTTCGCGCTGAGGATACATCACAAGATATGTATGCTTCGATTGATTTCGTAGAAGAAAAATTAGAACGGCAAATCCGTAAATATAAAACACGGACCAACCGCAAAGTACGCGAAAATGTGCCAACTTATAAAGCAACTTCAGATGAATTTGCTCCGCTCGCTCAAACAGAAGAAGTGGAAGGCGAAATCAAGATTGTGCGTACAAAACACGTCTCGTTAAAACCAATGGATGCTGAAGAAGCTGTGCTTCAAATGGATATGCTCGGACATGATTT
Organism: Bacillota bacterium; assembly: GCA_021781855.1. Taxonomy (GTDB): domain Bacteria; phylum Bacillota; class Bacilli; order Lactobacillales; family Streptococcaceae; genus Lactococcus. The sequence goes on from JAJXWC010000037.1 coordinate 9,134, forward strand.
CTATGTATTTACCGATGCAGATACAAATGGCACGAATGTTGTTTATCGTCGAGCAGACGGACGTTTCGGTGTTATTGAAACAGAATAGGCAACAGACTTGTCAGGAGCTGGGATTTCCCAGCTTTTTTGATTTTGTAAATTAAGAATATTTAACTTAACAAGTACGCATATTTACATACTTCGTGCCGTCCCCCCCTCCCTAAAGCACCTAGTCGAAACGGTAAACTTTGCTTTTGTTCTGCTGCAGTAGGGGGAGTTGCTTTAGTGGTTGACTTCTCAGATAGACCATTTTATCTTGGTACTTTAGCACCACAGGAGTATTGACAGCGTGGCAATGGGAGATGCTAGATTGTATCCTAACATCTGTGTGGGAGGAAGAATTCCCCTACAGATTAAGCCATTATTTTAACAAAGATGTAAGCGCAAACCCTATTAAACTTTATCTTTGCTAAGATTTTCACTTGAAAAAATCGCTCAAAAAAGGTACAATTATCATGTATTAAGAGTGCTCAGCACTTAAAAATAATAAGGAGACAAAAATGTCAATTATTACTGATATTTATGCTCGCGAAGTCCTTGACTCACGCGGAAACCCAACAATCGAAGTTGAAGTTTATACTGAAGACGGCGCATTCGGTCGTGGTATGGTACCTTCAGGTGCTTCAACTGGCGAACATGAAGCTGTAGAACTTCGTGATGGCGACAAATCTCGTTTTGGTGGCAAAGGCGTTCAAAAAGCCGTTGATAACGTAAATAACATTATCGCTGAAGCAATCATCGGTTATGAAGTTACAGACCAACAGGCGATTGACCGTGCAATGATTGCACTTGACGGTACAGCAACTAAAGGCAAACTTGGCGCAAATGCAATTCTTGGTGTTTCTATCGCTGCCGCACGTGCTGCTGCTGACGAACTTGGTGTTCCACTTTACAACTACCTTGGCGGATTTAACGCAAAAGTATTGCCAACACCAATGATGAACATTATCAATGGTGGTTCACATGCTGATAACTCAATTGACTTCCAAGAATTCATGATTATGCCTGTTGGCGCTCCAACATTCAAGGAAGCACTTCGTTATGGTGCAGAAGTATTCCACGCTCTTGCTGCTGTATTGAAATCTAAAGGTTACTCTACTGCAGTCGGTGATGAAGGCGGATTTGCTCCTAACCTTAAATCTAACGACGAAGGTTTTGATGTTATTCTTGAAGCGATTGAAAAAGCTGGCTATGTTGCTGGTAAAGATATCGTATTCGCTATGGATGCTGCTTCATCAGAATTCTACAACAAAGAAAAAGGCGTTTACGAATTTGGTAAATTGGCTGGTAAACCTGAATCAGAATGGGAACTTCGTTCTGAAGATGACATGATTGAATATTACGCTAACTTGGTAGAAAAATATCCAATCATCTCTATTGAAGATGGTCTTGATGAAAACGACTGGGCTGGCTGGAAGAAATTGACAGAACGCCTTGGCAAAAAAGTTCAACTTGTTGGTGACGACTTCTTTGTTACAAACACTGACTATCTTGCACGTGGTATCAAAGAAGGTGCTTCAAACGCAATTCTTATCAAAGTTAACCAAATCGGTACATTGACAGAAACTTTTGAAGCTATCGAAATGGCTAAAGAAGCAGGCTTCACAGCTATCGTTTCTCACCGTTCAGGCGAAACAGAAGACAGCACAATCGCTGATATCGCTGTAGCTACAAATGCTGGCCAAATCAAAACTGGTTCACTTTCACGTACTGACCGTATTGCGAAATACAACCAACTTCTTCGTATTGAAGACCAACTTGCTGAAGTTGCAACATACAAAGGTGTTAAATCATTCTACAATATCAAAGATAACCGCTTTGCAGACTAATCTTTGACAAAAAGTCTCTCTTTTAAGAGAGGCTTTTTTATTTTCTTTTTGTTATAATATAAGTTGAAATGATAATAAACAATTTTAATGGATTTTAATTTGTAAAAATAAAAGAAAAAGAGTATAATGAAAACGAATAACTTTTCAAAATATTCTAGCTTATAAGTTCAAGGGGAAAACAAGAATGAATCAATCTAAGAAACATAAAATTGCATTAGGGACTGCAACAATTTTGAGTGCTGCTTTGCTCGCAATTAATGTCAAAGCAGATACAACTGCAACGAGTGGAGCAGATACTAGTACGGCTACAAGCCAAACTATTTCTGGTACCAATGCGACTGACACAACAGTTTCCCAAACTAATCCATCAACAGATAATTCTACTGCGCAATCTGATGAAGCAACACCTTCTACTGAGACAGGCAGTGAAACAGGGAGCAGCACTCCTTCGGTATCAAATAACGCTTCGTCAACCTCTACAACGACTGTAAGTAAACCAAAACCAACAACACCAGTAAAACCAAAGCCAGTCATCACGACAAAGAAAGTTCTTTTGCCCAAATCAACAACAGTACAGGCTTCAGCTTCCACGACTACAACAATCCAACCTAGTGTTCCTACCAGCACAGTTGTACCAGTAACGCCAACAGCTCCTGCTGCTCCAGTAGTAAGTGCGAATGATGCTACGGTAGCAGCAAACGATGGTAAAGTGGTGTACGCAGGTCCAACTTTGAAGAAAATCACGGCAGTATCAACGCTTGAAAAAATTGATAATACAAGCCCAGCAAACTTCATCAAGAGTATCGCCCCTAGCGTCCAAATTGTTGCAGGTAAAAATAATCTGTATGCTTCAATTATTATTGCGCAAGCGATTTTAGAGTCTGGCTATGGACAAAGCAAGATTTGCACAACAGATTTCAACATTTTCAATATTACAGGTGCTTATTTGGGGAACTCTGTATCATTTCAGACATTAGAATACGATGCATCGGGGACGCCTTATTACACGACACAAAGTTTCCGTGTTTATTCAAATTATAATCAGTCATTAAATGATTATATTAACTTGATGATTAAGGGCACGACTTGGAATAAAGATATTTATGCGGGGGCTTGGAAAACAAATGCAAAAACCTATCAAGATGCCGCACAAGCTTTACAAGGTGTCTTTGCAACTGACCCAACGTATGCTCAAAAGTTGATTTCGATTATTCAGCAATACCATCTGGAACAATACGATAATGTTGATGCAAGCACAGAAGTGGTAGGTGACAAAATCCCTGCTAGCCCAGTACTTTCAGCCAGAGATACTGATTTACAATTTCCTACCTACAACGGTGTTGAATATCCCGGCTCTAGCAGCTACGCTTTTGGGAATTGCACTCAATATGTCTATAATCGTATCATGCAGCTTGGCGGTTATGTCGGACAACAAATGGGCAATGGTGGAGAATGGGGAATTAATGGGGCTAAACAAGGCTATTTCACAACTTCTGTTCCAACAGTGGGTTATGCCGTAAGCTTCCCACCAGGTGTTGCGGGTTCTTCACCGATTTATGGACACGTTGCCTTTGTTGAGAAAGTTTATTCCGATGGTTCAATTTTGGTATCAGAAATGAATGTCAAAGGTCTAAATGTTGTAAGTTATCGTCATATTTCAGCAGGTGTTGCAGCACTTGCAACTTATATTCAGCCAAAATAATTTTATCTCAGCAGTGCGTGCTAATATCTCGTCTCTAGGGCGACGGGATAAGCAGCACTGAGCTTCGAATTTCGTTCGACTGCACTAGGGCCAGTCGCTTCAGCGGCTTGACTTCTGACCATTTCGTCTTGTAGCTTTAGCCACTTGCGATTACGGCTAGGTACTTTAGCACCGTAGCGAGTATTGACAGCTTAACAGCGTAAGGTTGCGGATAGAGTAAACGAAGTTTGCGTCTTTCATAGCAAAGTGGAGATAGAGCGAATGGATACCGTAGGTGGACAGGGTAACCTCATATCAAAGATGTGAGGTTGTACCCTAAATTTGGTAGGAGTTGAAACTCCCACCAAATAAGTCTCTGCTTCATGAAAATACTGATTGATTTATCAGTATTTTTTATCTTAACAGTGCTGAGCTTCGGATTTGGCTCAACTCCAACCAAGGAAGTTTCTGATTCATTTCTTGATTTGATGAAAAGAATGCTGACAAAACTGAGACAAACTGGTAAAATAAACCTATGATTAAAAATTACGAGCTTTCGAGTGCTAAAAAGTTAGTTCACTCAGATGAAATGAAAAATTTCACTTATATTTTAAATCCGACACGAGAGGAAATCGGTTCAGTCTCGGAAATTTTTGAGTTCCCTTTTGACTACTTGTCAGGGATTCTTGATGATTATGAAAATGCACGTTTTGAAACAGATGGTAATGATAACAACTTGATTTTGCTACAGTATCCTGCGCTGTCAAACTATGGTGAAATTGGAACTTTCCCTTATTCGTTGATTTGGACGAAAAATGAGAGTGTAATCTTAGCGCTTAATCATGAGATTGAGAATCAGCCAATTTTTGACAGAGAATATGATGCAAAACGTTATAAACATCAGTTGATTTTTCAGGTTATGTACCAGATGACGCATGCTTATCATGATTATTTGCATGATTTTCGGGCACGACGGCGCAAACTTGAAGTCGGTATTAAAAACTCAACAAAAAATGACCAAATTATTGATATGATTGCCATTCAGGCAAGTCTAATTTATTTTGAAGATGCTTTACATAATAATTTGCAAGTACTTCGTAAATTCATTGATTATTTGCGAGAAGATGATGAGGACGGCTTTGCCGATAAGATTTATGATATTCTTGTTGAAACGGAACAGGCTTATACAGAGGCGAAAATTCAGCTCAAATTACTGGAAAATCTGCGAGATTTATTCTCCAATATTGTCAGCAACAATTTGAATATTGTTATGAAAATCATGACCTCGGCGACTTTTGTACTGGGGATTCCTGCGGTTATTACAGGATTTTATGGAATGAACGTGCCGATTCCTCATCAGCAGGGAATTTATATGGTTTGGCTGCTCTTGGGCTTGATAATTGTTATTTGTGGCGGTGTGACTTTCTGGCTGCGTAAAAAGGATATGATTTGAAAACTGGAACTTTCCAGTTTTTTTAGTAATATGAGGAAATTGGACGATATCTGCCGAGAGTTTTGGCATGTATTCTTGGAGCAAAATGTGAACTTTGTGAAAAATGAAGCAAAATCGGCAAAAATTGAAACAGATATTAAAATAATAGAAACTGTATTAGTAAAGAAAGTAGAAAATCCCCTATATTGCTATTGAAATTGCCTAACTGTATGATATAATAATATATGTAATCTGAAACAGAAAGAACGAAGGAGATTTTCAATCATGAAAACCGAAGTTACTGAAAACATTTTTGAACAAGCCTGGGAGGGCTTCAAAGGCGCTGACTGGCGCGACAAAGCAAGCATTTCACGCTTTGTACAAGACAACTACACACCATACGATGGAGATGAGAGTTTCCTTGCTGGTGCTACAGAACGTACACTTAAAGTAAAAGAAATCATTGAAACAACAAAAGCTCATTACGAAGAAGTAGGTTTTCCATTTGATACTGACCGCGTAACTTCTATTGACAAAATCCCTGCTGGTTATGTTGATGCTAATGACAAAAATCTTGAATTGATTTATGGGATGCAAAACAGCGAATTGTTCCGTTTGAACTTTATGCCTAAAGGCGGACTCCGTGTTGCTGAAAAAATCTTGACAGAACATGGTCTTAAAGTTGACGAACATTTGCATGAAATCTTGTCAACAACAATGACTTCTGTAAATGATGGTATCTTCCGTGCTTACACTTCAGCTATTCGTAAAGCTCGCCATGCTCACACAGTAACTGGTTTGCCAGATGCTTATTCACGTGGTCGTATCATTGGTGTTTATGCTCGTCTTGCATTGTACGGTGCTGATTACTTGATGAAAGAAAAAGCTAAAGAATGGGATGCAATCAAGGAAATCAACGACGAGAATATCCGTCTTAAAGAAGAAATCAATATGCAATACGAAGCATTGCAACAAGTTGTAAACTTTGGTGCTTTGTATGGTCTTGATGTTGCACGTCCTGCTATGAATGTTAAAGAAGCAATCCAATGGGTTAACATTGCATACATGGCTGTATGTCGTGTTGTCAATGGTGCTGCAACTTCACTTGGTCGTGTGCCAATCGTGCTTGATATCTTTGCTGAACGTGACCTTGCTCGTGGAACATTTACTGAACAAGAAATTCAAGAATTTGTTGACGATTTCGTTTTGAAACTTCGTACAATGAAATTCGCTCGTGCTGCTGCTTACGATGAACTTTATTCTGGTGACCCAACATTCATCACAACATCTATGGCTGGTATGGGTAATGACGGCCGTCACCGTGTTACGAAGATGGACTATCGTTTCTTGAACACTTTGGATACTATCGGTAATGCTCCAGAACCAAACTTGACTGTGCTTTGGGATTCTAAATTGCCTTACTCATTCAAACGTTATTCAATGT
>JAJXWC010000210.1 GCA_021781855.1 Bacillota bacterium
TTTTGCTCTAAATTCAGTAGGGAGAAGAGGTATTAAAGTAAACTCGGTATATCGGCAATGGAGCACTGCGGAAATAATTCTCAAGAATTCAAAGAAGTTCTTAAAGTGATTACTTCATCAGTGGGGATTCTTTCTCCCCCGCTGATATTAGGGTACAACCTGATAACTGCGATATCAGGTCAACTCGGTCCATCTTCGCTGCGCTACACTATCCATTCGCTCTATCTCCACTTCGTTACGCCGACAATTTCACTAACCGACTAAAGTCGGAAGTTCAAATCGCAAGCGACTGACTCTACGGAAGTAGAACGAAATCATAGATTGCCATTCCGACTAGATGCTTTAGCATCGTAGCGAGGATGGACAGCTCAACAGTACAGTGTACTGTTGAGGTTGCAGATAGAGTAAACGAAGTTTACGTCTTTCGTAACAAAGTGGAGATAGAGCGAATGGACACCTGTGGTAAAAGGCGGGGATTAGTAAGTACTTGCTAGGTTAAAAATTGGAACAGCATTAGAAAGTGAGTCTGCGATGCAGTATGAAAATTTTATGAAAAAGGCAGGATTAGATGTTCGGAAATTCCGACAGGCTTTTGCTTTTGAAAATGAATCTGAGAAAACAATTTTAGATAAAGAAGCGGCAAATTTTAATGCATACCTTGTTGTAAAAGGTTGGAAAACAGCAACGGTTACTTCAGTTAAAAATTTTAAAAAAATGTCGAGTTCACTATTAAATGAAAACAAATTTGATTTAGTGTTGGACGGTGAAGGTGAACCAGTTGCAGCAATTCAGTTCATTAAAGTTGAAGTTGTGAAATTTTACGATGTAACAGAAGAATTTGCCCGTAAAGATGGCGAAAGCGAAAATATTCGTCAATGGCGTGCGTTGGCGCGTTCGTTTTTTGAAGAGCAAGGTGAGTTCGCTTTAGATATGGATGTTGTCTGTATGGAATTTCGCAAAATTTACCCCAAAAATTAGGAGAAAGATGATGAAATATGAAAAATTTATTGAGGAAGCGGGTTTAAATTCTGCCGATTTCCGCTGGGCATTTGCATTTTGTAATGATGGCGAGCATATTACGGAACCAGAACTAGCTGATGAACTGGCAAATCTGGTACTTTCGGGCAAAAAAACAGCAACTGCGAGTGCACTTGCCGATTATGCTGAGGCAAATGAACCTTTACCTACCGTGGATGGAAAATTCGATATTTTGTTAAATGGCAAAGGTGAACCAGTTGCAGCATTGACTAACACGCGTGTTTATCAAACAAAATTTAATGAAGTCACAGCTGAACATGCTTTTAAAGAAGGAGAAGGAAATCGCACGCTGGCTTATTGGCGTCAAGTACATGAGGAATTTTTTCGCGAACTTGGCTTGTTTTCACCAGATATGGCGATTATTTGTGAAGAATACAAGGTTTTATATAAGAAAGAGCATTAAGCTCTTTTTATTTCCGAACGTTTTCAGAGCAAAACGGTAAAATCTGGTTTTGTATTCGGAAATAAGTGCAAAAATTTGCTAAAATTTAAATTGGAAGGTATATGTAGCTCGCCCTTTAGGTTGCGGGTGACAGAAAATCATCGCTAGGAAACGGACGATGTAAAGAAGTGAGATGAAGCAGAGACTTATTCAGTGGGAGTTTCAACTCTCACTGAATTTAGGGTACAACCTCACATCTTTGATGCGAGGTTACCCTGTCCCAGAAGTCAAGCCGCTAAAGCGGCTGACCCTAGGGCAGTCGAGCGAAATTCGAAGCTTGCCATTTCGTCTTAGTGCTTTAGCACTTTGCGATTGCGACTAACGAACTTGTTCGTGTAGCGAGCATCGACAGCGTAGTGCAAGGCACGTAGATAGAGCGAATGGACAGCGTAGCAGCAAAGCTGCGGAGATAGTGCTGCTAATCCCGCCACCTTAGAAGCGGGGGGATTAGCACGCACTGCTGAGATAAACTTCAAGAACAAGAAAAATCTAATATCGCAGATGTTAGGGAATACTTCAATTAAGGAGACGGAAAGCATGAAATCAGACATTGAAATTGCACAGGAAACTATAATGAAGCCGATTACGGAGATAGCTGAAAAAGTCGGCTTAGGCTTTGATGACATTGAACTTTATGGCAAATACAAGGCAAAAATTCCATTGGATGTATTAGAAAAATTTGAGGAAAATTCAGAAGGAAAATTAGTACTGGTTACTTCAATCAATCCGACACCTGCTGGAGAAGGGAAATCAACGGTTACTGTTGGATTGGCAGATGCTTTCAATCGCTTGGGAGATAAAGTAATGGTCGCTTTGCGGGAGCCATCGCTTGGACCGGTCATGGGAATGAAAGGCGGGGCCGCAGGCGGTGGTTATGCTCAGGTACTGCCGATGGAAGATATCAACTTGCATTTTACAGGTGATATTCATGCAATCACGGCGGCGAATAATGCAATTTCAGCGTTTTTGGATAACTCGCTTCATCAGGGGAATCCTTTGAATATTGACCCAAGGCGTGTGATTTGGAAAAGAGTACTGGACTTGAATGACCGGGCTTTACGTCATGTGACGATTGGATTGGGCGGTGTGGTTAATGGCGTACCGCGTGAGGATGGTTTTGATATCACGGTGGCGAGTGAAATTATGGCTGTGCTGTGTTTGGCGACTTCGATAAGCGACTTAAAGGCACGTATTGGTAAGATTGTGATTGCTCAGACTTATGAGCGTAAACCTGTGACAGTTGGCGATTTAGGTGTTCAAGGAGCAATTACGATGCTTTTGAAAGATGCGCTAAAACCAAATTTGGTGCAGACGATTGAGGGAACCCCTGCGCTTATCCATGGTGGACCTTTTGCTAATATTGCGCATGGTTGTAACTCGGTTTTGGCGACGAAGACGGCTTTGAAATTGGCGGATATTGTCATTACAGAGGCTGGATTTGGTGCAGATTTGGGTGGCGAGAAGTTTTTAGATATCAAAACACGACAACTTGGAAAAACGCCAGATGCAGTCGTGATTGTTGCAACTTTGCGAGCGCTGAAAATGCACGGTGGTGTTGATAAGAAAGAACTAACAAAGGAAAACCTTGAAGCCGTGAAAATAGGTTTTGCTAATCTGGAGCGGCATATTCGCAATATGCAAAGCTATGGATTACCTGTAATTGTAGCGATTAACCAGTTTGCAAGTGACACAGCGGCTGAAATTGCTATTTTAACGGAATTGACAGAGGCATTGAATGTACCAATTTCGCTGACGCAAGTTTTTGAGAAAGGTGGTGCTGGCGGCTTAGATTTGGCAAAAAAACTTTTTGTTTTATTACAAGAAAAATCCGATCATACC
>JAJXWC010000211.1 GCA_021781855.1 Bacillota bacterium
TTCAGTGGTCGCAAGTCGATGAACTCCGTGAAAATGGTGCCTTTTTCCTCGATGTACGTGAAGATTTTGAGCTGGCGACAGGTCGTCTGGCAAAGAGCGTGCAAATTCCGCTCAACCAAGTCCGTCAGCGGCTGAATGAAATTCCAACAGACAAGCCGATTTATGTTTATTGTCAAGTTGGTTTGCGGGGCTATAATGCGGCTCGGATTTTGATGCAGGCGGGCTTCGACGTGTATAATCTGGACGGCGGCTATAAGACTTACAAAAATGCGCATTATCAGCTCAAACATATCGAATTTGAGGATAAGCCACTGACCGCACCAAAAGTTTCAACAGGTCCAGCCTTGGACACGATTGAGCTTGATGCTTGCGGTTTGCAATGCCCTGGTCCGATTTTGAAGGTCAAGGAAAACATTGACAAGATGGAAAATGGGCAAAAAATGGAAGTGCAGGCCAGCGATTTTGGCTTTAGCGCCGACATCGAAGCTTGGTGCAAAAACACTGGAAATACGCTGCTTGACAATAAAATCCAAGGAAGAAAAGTCTTTGCCACGATTGTCAAAGGGACTGAAAAGCCAGCTGACAACTCTGTCATCCCACAAGCTCTGCCTGCCGAGGGTGTCATGCGCGAAGGCAAGGACGGTGCGACAATGGTTGTCTTCTCAGGCGACTTGGACAAGGCGCTTGCCTCGATGATTATTGCGTCTGGTGCTGCCGCTTACGGCAAAAAAGTCACGATATTCTTTACCTTCTGGGGCTTGTCCGTTTTGAAAAAACGCAAAATCAAGAAGTCTGGTATGGCGAAAATGTTTGACCTGATGTTGCCGTCAGGCGCTGACAAACTCAAAATTTCCAAGATGAACATGGGCGGCATGGGCACTTCGATGATCAAATCCATCATGAAGCAAAAAAATGTGGACTCGCTTCCTGCGATGATTGAGCAGGCGCACCAACTGGGCGTGAAATTTGTCGCCTGCACCATGAGCATGGATTTGATGGGCATTGAGAAAGAAGAACTCTTTGACTTTGTCGAATACGGCGGCGTTTCAACCTTCATCGGTGACAGTGAAAATGCTAATATGCAACTCTTTATTTAATCCAATCAGCGGGCGAAAGTCCGCTTTTTTGCGCCTGCTTTATGGTATAATTGAAAGTAATGATAAATTTAGAAGAAAAGCAAGAGCGCGTTTTGCTGGCGGGTGTTGAGCTGCAAAATACGGCTGACAGCTTTGTCAGTCAGATGACGGAGCTGTCAGACCTTGCAAAAACAGCAGGTGCGCTGGTCATTGACCAATTTACACAGAAACGAGAAAGACCTGACGCACGATTTTTGATTGGCTCTGGAAAGTTGGAACAAATCCGCTGGGCGATTGAGGTCGGCGAGGTTGACACCGTGATTTTCAACGAGCGGCTGACGCCACGGCAAAATGTCAATCTGGAAAATGCGCTGGGCGTGAAAGTCATTGACCGTATGCAGTTGATTTTGGATATTTTTGCCATGCGGGCGCGTTCACATGAGGGCATGTTGCAGGTCGAACAGGCGCAGCTGAATTATTTGTTGCCTCGTTTGGTCGGGCAGGGCATTGCGCTCTCGCGGCAAGCAGGTGGCATTGGCTCAAAAGGACCTGGTGAAAGCAAGCTGGAGATGGACAGACGGCATATTCGCAAGCGGATTGAGGACATTGACAAGGCGCTGGCAAAAGTCGAGAAAACGCGCGAAACCATGCGCAAAAAGCGCAATCAGTCTCAAATCTTTAAAATCGGGCTGATTGGTTATACCAATGCAGGAAAATCGTCAATGATGAATGCTTTGGTCGGTGATAAAAAACAACAATACGAGCGTGATGAACTCTTTGCAACGCTTGATGCCACCACAAAATTGGTCCAGCTCCACGAAGATTTTACCGTCAGCTTGACTGATACGGTCGGTTTCATTCAAAATCTGCCGACGGAGCTGATTAAGGCCTTCAAGTCCACATTGGAGGAGTCGGCAAATGTCGATTTGCTGATTCATGTCATTGATGCCAGCAATCCGCACCACGAAATTCACGAGCAAACTGTGCTTCAAATCATGAAAGAACTGGATATTCTGAGTATTCCCGTACTCAATGTCTATAACAAAATGGACCTGGCCACAGGCGAATTTGCGCCGACCATCGCACCTGCCATTCAGCTTTCTGTCAAAACTGACGAAGGCATTCAGTGGCTCAGAACCGCGATTTTGGAGAAACTTTACGAATGCTTTGAGCATTTCGAGGTAAAGCTACCTTACGCTAACGCTTATAAATTGCCCGAGCTGCGCAAGATTGCACTCGTACAAAATGTTGAAGAACGAGACGAAGCATATCTCGTCTCAGGTCTGATTGCGTCTGAATTGAGCTGGAAGTTGGACGGATATTGATGATGGGGTTATATTTATCATATAAAAGAGCAAAAGAGAAACTGAGCAATATAGATAAAAATCCAGAACCTTATATACTAATTAGCTATGCAAGTTCGAGTACCAAAGAAGATGCCTATCCTAGAATAGCATGCATTAGTTTGCAATTTTTGGTAGATGGTACAAGAAAACAATTTTCAATTAGCAAGTATTTGTATTCAAGTGATACAGATATAGAAGCCGAAAAGAAGTTGCTTAAAGAATTTTATCAATTTGTTGCTGAGTACAGGACTGGTTACTTTTTCATACATTGGAATATGAATAGCAGTAAACATGGGTTTGTGGCTATTGAAAATAGATATAAGGTTCTTTTTGAAGTGGAACCTGAAGTTAGGTTGGAAGAATTGAGAAAGATTGACTTAGATGATATAATTGAAGATATTTATTCAAAAAGATACGTTGATCATCCTAAGATGTATAACTTGTATAATCTAAATAATTTTGACTTAAAGTACTTCGTAAAGGGGAGTAAGGAAGCAGAATTGTTCGAACAGAAAGAGTGGTATCAAATTGAAAGCTGTTCAAAATCTAAAGTAGATTTTTTGGACAATGTACTGAATAGTTTAATAAACAGGAGCCTAAAAACTCAGCGTAGATTTGGGAGTAGTATGGCAACATTTTGGGATAAAATTCAATATTACTCGAAAGAAACAAGATATGGCAAGTCTATAGTTTGGTTGCTTAATATCCTAATGGGGGCGCTTTTGGGAATATTATTTGAGAGGCTCTTCAGGTAGGGTTAAAAAAGAAAAGGAAAAAATAAAATGGAACTCAATGGTAAACAAAAGCGCTATTTGCGTAGCCTCGCAGTCAATATTCGCCCGATTGTGCAAATCGGCAAAGGTGGACTGACCAATGAGATTTTGGTCAG
>JAJXWC010000212.1 GCA_021781855.1 Bacillota bacterium
GAAATTGACAAAGACAATGACCACTTCCGCAAATTTATTTATGGAGCCGAAAATTCGGTGCTTGCCAAGTGGAATGATTTTGGCATTGACGGCTGGCGGCTTGATGTAGCTGACGAATTGCCCGATAGTTTTATCCGCGGTATTCGCAAAAATCTGAATGAATATCCTGATAAAGTTTTGATTGGAGAAGTCTGGGAAGATGCGTCAAATAAAATTTCTTATGGTCAACGACGAGATTATATTCTTGGCAACAGTTTGCACGGCTGCATGAATTATCCTTTCCGAGATATTATCATTCGCTATTTGACAGGGGCAACACCAGCGCATGACACAGCTTACCATTTGATGAGTCTGTCAGAAAATTATCCGCATGATATTTTTTACAATAATCTCAACAATCTTGGCACGCATGATACAGAGCGGATTTTGACCATGATTGGCGAAGAAAATAATGCCAATGCTGTCGGATTGCTGTTCAATTTGCCTGGTGTACCTTGTATTTATTACGGCGATGAAGCAGCTTTGACAGGTGGGAAAGACCCGCAGAATCGCAAGTATTTCCCCTGGGAAAAAATTCCACAAGAAAGTTATCAGCTTTATCAGAAGTGGACAAGTAAGCGACTTAGCGAAGAAAGTCTTCGTCACGGTGAATTTTCAACTTTTTACGCAGGAAATGTGCTTGGAATTCTTCGCTATACTGATGCTGAAATCTTCATCTATCTTGTCAATCCTAATGATGGTGCGGTAACGATAAAGTTTGAAGAATTCACATTTTTACAAGGTTTTTCATTCCTCAATTATCTTGCCAAAACGCTTGCTTCAGTTGAAATTTCAGCAAAATCCAGCCGAGATTTTAAAATAGTGAAGTAGAGATGTACTCAGCATAAGTTTTAGAAAAGCAAGACTGAGAAAGGCTGAGCGGAAATACAAACTTATTACCAGTAAAATTATTGATGAAAATCTGTATAGACGAAACAGAAATTTATTCAGTAGGAGCTAATTGTCAGCGGTCAAATATCATTGCCTTTGACCTTAGTGCGAAGCACGAAGAAATAACAGCGTTGTGGCTAAAGAGAGTAAATAAACAAATAGCACGCACTGTTAATACAAAATCGCTTGACAAGTTGACAAGTTGTATAGAAAACTTTATAATAAAGAGCATGGAAAACTTAAAAAAAACTGAAAAAACTTTTTTCGGTCAACCTCGTGCCCTATTGACGCTTTTCCAAACTGAGCTTTGGGAGCGTTTTTCTTATTATGGGATGCGCGCGATTTTGGCGCTTTATCTCATGGCAAAGGTTACAGACCATAATGCTGGTTTAGGACTTTCAAATGCTCAGGCAATGGCGATTATGTCGATTTACGGTTCTTTAGTCTTTTTGTCGTCAACAATGGGGGGCTGGATTGCTGACCGTTTGTTTGGTGCAAGTAAAACACTGTTTATCGGTGGCGTACTAATTATGCTCGGTCATTTAGCCTTAGCTATTCCTGCAGGTATGGCAGCACTTTTTGCTTCAATTGCCCTTATCATTATCGGTACGGGAATGCTAAAGCCCAATATGTCCAATATGGTCGGGCATCTCTATGATTTGAAAGACCCACGGCGAGATACAGGATTCAATATTTTTTATTTTGGGGTCAATCTGGGAGCATTGCTTTCACCAATTATTGTCGGAACAATCGGGCAAACGTACAGCTTTCATTTAGGATTTTCGCTTGCTGCGTTCGGTATGGCCTTGGCTTTATTCATTTATTGGTTTATGCGCAAACGTCAATTTCCTGAAATCGGTAAAAATCCGGGGAATCCGCTTATTGGTAAAGAACGAACTCGTTTTTACATCATTGCTCTTATAGCTTTGATTGTCGTTGTTGCTGGGATTTATGGAATTTATGCACTTTCAGCGAAAAATTTTGTTGATAATCTGGTCAATGTGCTATCTATTATTGCGATTTTAGTGCCAGTTTATTATTATCTGCGAATGTTCACTTCAAAAGAAGTAACAAAATCTGAACGTGGCAGACTTTTGGCTTATATTCCGATGTTTTTATCTGGTATTGTTTTTTGGTCAATCGAAGAACAAGGCTCCTCTATTATTGCCGTTTGGGGACAGACAAGAACTCAACTACAACAGAATATTTTTGGCTGGCATTTTACCGTACTTGCTTCTTGGTATCAACTGCTCAATCCGCTTTTCATTCTGATTTTAACTCCATTTTTTGTTCGGATGTGGAATAAATTGGGCGAGCGTCAGCCGTCAACGATTGTAAAATTTGGATTAGGTTTGATGCTGACAGGTGCTTCTTATATGCTTTTGATGTTGCCAGGATTGCTCTTTGGCATCAATACAAAAGCAAATCCGCTCTGGCTCGTATTGATGTTTGCTATTCAAATGGCAGGAGAATTACTCGTTTCTCCCGTTGGTTTGTCCGTTTCAACAAAATTGGCACCCGTTGCTTTTCAATCGCAAATGGTTGCCATGTGGCTTTTGGCAGATGCAGGGGCACAGGCAATTAATGCGCAATTAGCACCATTCTTTAAACCAGCGACAGAAATAGCTTATTTTGGCTGGGTTGGTGGTATTGGTGTAATTGTTGGTATTATCTTGTTATTCATCAAGAAGCCAATTCTTAATTTGATGGGAGATGTTCGCTAAGGCGAAGTAGAGGTGCTCTAAAGTATTACGTAAGAAAAGAGGGAAATCCTGCTCAATAGCAGGATTTTTTCTATAAAAAAATTCCCACTTAAAAAGTGGGAAAAAATGGGGAAAACTAAATAGAAAAAGAAGGTAAGCGTTTGAAGTGTTTACGTCGATTCCATTTGAATTTTGCAGTCGTTTTGCCCTCAATCATAGCAACATAATCATCAACAAAAGTCACAATGAAACTTTCTTTATAGCGAGGTGGTGCGATTGTTGCCCCCCACATATGTTTGATGATGATGTCTTTTTCGAGCGCTGAAATTGTTGTGAGCTTACAAGCGTTACGATAAGCAATTCGCGGATGAACATAAGCATGGCTTTTGGCGAATTTTGTATCACGCCAATCATAATAGAAAAGGTCATGGAAAAGTCCGCCACGTGCGGTCGCTTTAGCATTCAAGCCGTGTTTTTTAGCAACGAGATAGCTTACATAACTTACTTTTAAGCAGTGCTGCAAGCGAGTTGACGTATAGTGATGAGTGATACTGTCGAGTTTTTTGAGTTCAGGCATTTCAAGGAAATGGCCGACGTAGCTCATATATTCTGCATCGTCGAACCAAGGTTCATTATCTAAATTCATGATTATGATTATAGCACAAATTTTTTAT
>JAJXWC010000213.1 GCA_021781855.1 Bacillota bacterium
TTGGGCTTGTCAGCCTGCCAGGAATGATGTCGGGACTAATCTTCGCGGGTGTTGACCCAGTGAATGCGATTCGCTATCAAATTATGGTCATGTTCATGCTCCTTTCAGCGACAAGTCTTGGTTCGGTCATCGCTGGATATTTCGCATATAAAAATTATTTTAATTTGCGAAGTCAATTAGAAATATAATCCATGAAAAAGTCCAGTTACAGGGGCTTTTTTAGTAGAAAAGTAATCTTTTGAAGCGTTTTCTCTATCAAAAACTCAAAGTTTTGTCAAATTTTTTGCTCAAATTTTGTAAAAAATCAGACAAAATTCTTGTTTTAAAGCTTAAAATCAGCTAAAATAGAGAGGAATTAAAAACTTCAAAGGGCAAGAAAAATTATGACACATTCACGACATCAACGTAAAAAACACATGCGTTTTACCATTATTATCAGTTTTCTCACTTTTCTTCTCATTGCAGCCAGTATTGGATTTGGCTTCAAAGTAGAACATGATGCGCAAGTGCGCAAAGAAAAAATAGCCGCTTATCAAAAGTTAAAAGTTTCAGCTCAAAGTGCAGAAACACTCGCTTATAAAGAACCAACAGATGCAAATTTCAAGAAAGCACAAGATTTGGTTAATCAACTGGAAAAAACAGACCAAAAACCAATTCAAGAAAAATTAACTCAGCTTGATGTTTATCTCAAACAAATTGACAGCGCCAAAGATGCAATCAATCAATATGCTCAAGCTAAAACACCAGCAAGCCTGACCGCCGCTCAAAATGCGATAAATCTTTTGACAAGTGACTACGAAAAAACGCAAAAAACAACATTACTTCAGCAGCTTGCAAATACGAAAAAGAAAGTAGAAGATGAACAAGCTGCGGCAGCAAAGAAAGCTGCAGCAGAGCAAGCGAAAAAAGAAGCTGCTGAATTCAAAAATAAAAAACTGGTTGCCTTAACTTTTGATGATGGACCAAATCCGATTACAACACCAACATTACTTGCTGAGCTTAAAGCAGCAAATGTGAAAGTGACTTTCTTTGCTCTCGGCGAAGAAGCACAAGCTTATCCTAATGTTATCAAAGCTGAAGCAGCAGACGGTCATGAAGTTGCTTCGCATACGTGGGACCACAAAGATTTAACAACACTCTCACCCGCTGCCCAAAATCAGGAAATTATGTCTGCACACGATTTAATCAATAGTTTAAGTGGTCAGCAGACCACAATTTATCGTCCACCTTATGGAAGCTATAACGACACCACATTGGCTGCATCGCCGCTTAGTCCAGTGCTCTGGTCAGCAGATACAAATGACTGGAAATATGTCGGAAATACGCCAATCGTCGTTCAAAATGCTGTTTCTAGCGCTCATGATGGAGCAATCATTCTGCTTCACGATATTGATAGTTGGTCAGTTGCGGCCGTTCCCTCCATCATAAGTCAGCTAAAAGCACAAGGTTACACGTTTGTTACTGTATCGCAGATGATGGCAGCTCGCCCTGCTGGAACGGTGCACAACGGAAAAGTTTATACAGGTTATTAAATTTAAAAATAAATCCAAGCTCTGAGCTTGGATTTATTTTTATCTCAGCAGTCTGTATTTATTTTCCAGATTTACTCTAGTTATTTCTGCTTCATTTTCAATAATGAAATAAAAAAGTATTTAAAATATTTTAAATGAGTTTAATTTGCATATACTAAATTATTTTTTTCTATTTAGAAATAAAATTTGATAAAATAACTTTATGGATAAATTATACGGAAAAATTTTTAAGAAAGTGCGTATTGAGCGAGGCTATTCAATCAAAGAAGTTGCGGACTCCATCGTTTCAAACTCGACAATTTCCCAATTTGAAAATGGCAAATCAACCATTTCGATTGAGAAGTTTTTTCATGCACTTGCAAATATGAATATTAGTCCCGAAGACTATTTTTTACGCGTTGAAAAAGAAAATCAGGAAGATATTTCTTCTTATCAATTTCTGTTGAAAAAATCGGTTGATACTGAAAATATTTATACATTTAAAGAAATTCTAGGAAAAATGGAGCAGCGCTATAAAGAAATTCCAGAAAGCAAATACCTTCGCTTGCAGATTATTAACATAAAAACAAAAATCAGAATAGTAGAGCCTGATTTTCCAATTCAGCCAAAAGAAATTGAAGAAGCTAAAAATCATCTGAAAAATATCGAGGCTTGGGGGATTTTTGACCTTTCCCTTTTTTCTACACTTTACGATGCATTAGATGATGCAAGTGCGGAAATTCTTATTCATCGTCTGATTGACCCGCTTAATTACCCTATAATGACGCTTCAGCACTATGAGCTGTTCTATATTTGCTTGAATAATATTATGACTGATGCAACAAAGCGAAATAAGTTCGAACGTGTCGAAAAAATCATTGATTACATTACGATTCATCCTGCACTGGACTACTTTATTGGTCCAAAACTTTGGATAAAATATGCGATTGGTGAGTATCATTATAAAATTGGTGAAAAAAGCAAAGGTAAAAAAGAAATGGAAGAAGTCATCAAAGCCTGTGAAATTGCTGGTTGTTATAATTGGGCAAAAAGACTAGAAAAAGAACTTCCAAAAGATTGAATCCATAAAAAATTTAGAATACTAAATTATGAAAAAAGATGAAAAATTATTTTAGAGGTAAATATTCTATATTTTATTTCAAAAAAGGAAGGAATTAAGATTTAGTTTATAAAAAATGTTTTTTTATAGTCTATTCTATTTAATTAAAATTTCTGGTATATTTAAAAGAGACAAAGGCTATGAGAGTGCTTGAAAGTCAATTTATTGCCGTCAAGTATGTATTGAGCCGCAGAAGGAGAAAATCATGAAAGAAAATTATGAGCATGAATTAGAACTATATTATGAAGCAGAACACGAACTTGAAATACACTATTCAAATTTGATTAAATCAATTCGTGAATTGAAAAAGGAAAAAGAACTTTCGTCTACAAAGCTCGCTTCCTTAATCAATGTTTCACCTACAAGCCTCTCTGACTTCCTTTATTTCAGAAAAAAGATTCGGATTGGCAGAGTTGAAACAATCTTGCATGTTTTAGAAGAATATACAGAACCAAAAAATCTAGCGTAAAAGGCTAGATTTTTTTATCTCGGCAGTGCGTGCTAATCCCCCCGTCTCTACTACGGGTGTCCATTCGCTCTATCTCCACTTCATTACGCTGTCGATTTCACTAACCGACTAAAGTCGGAAGTTCAAATCGCAATCGACTAAAGTCGCAAGGCGAAATGGCTAGGCGGCGGGATAAGCAGCACTATTTCCGCAGTTTTGCTG
>JAJXWC010000038.1 GCA_021781855.1 Bacillota bacterium
TTTACACACAAAGTACTGGTACGACAAGTGCGGTAACAGTATTGGATAAACTTTCAACGGGAAATTCTGGATTTTATCTAAGCATTCCAATGAATTATCAGAAAATCGGTGCAAGTTTTTCAGGAGAAGTAACTTGGACGGTGTCGGTCACACCATGAAAATAGAGTGAATATAATAATCCCTTATCCATTTGGATAGGGGATTTATAATGCCAGAACGAAGTAAAGACTAAATTCACGCATTGCTGGGATAAAAATATCTATGAAAATTCTTTCAAAAATGATAAAATAAGGTACAACGAAAATTTATAGAAAAAGCTGAAGAGTAATGAAAAAATGAGAAAAATAGTAATTAATGGTGGTAAACGAATTTCAGGGAAAGTCACGATTTCTGGGGCTAAAAATAGTGTCGTTGCGCTGATTCCTGCAACAATCTTGGCAAATGATGTTGTAACTCTGGAAGGTGTTCCCGATATTTCTGATGTGAATAGTCTGGTTGAGATTATGGAAATCATGGGAGCTGAAATTGAACGTGATGTTGCGGCTGGTTTGCTTGTGATTGATACACGTAAGGTAGTTTCGAAACCCTTGCCTTATGGAAAAATCAATTCTTTAAGAGCGTCTTATTATTTTAACGGTGCATTGTTGGGGCGTTTTGGGAAAGCAACGGTCGGTTTGCCAGGTGGATGTGATTTGGGACCGCGTCCGATAGACTTGCATATCAAGGCGTTTGAAGCGTTAGGAGCTGAGATGTCTTATCTTGAAGAAGCAATGCACTTAGAGCGTAAGAGTGAAATACTACATGGTACAACCATTTATATGGATATGGTGTCGGTTGGAGCAACAATCAATACAATGCTTGCGGCGAGTACGGCTGACGGGCTGACAATTATTGAAAATGCTGCGCGTGAGCCTGAAATTATAGATGTGGCAACTTTGCTGAATAACATGGGGGCCAAAGTACGTGGGGCAGGAACTGACGTGATTCGGATTCAAGGAACTCGTGAGCTACATGGGGCACGACATACCGTGATTCCAGACCGGATTGAAGCAGGAACTTATTTGGCACTGGCTGCAGCGCTTGGTGACGGTGTAGTCGTTGAAAATGTGATTTATGAACACTTAGAGAGTTTTATTGCTAAACTTGAAGAAATGGGCGTGCGAATGATTGTGCGTGAGGATTCGATTGAGGTTCTGAAGTCGGAAAATTTGCGTGCGGTCAATATTAAGACTGTACCTTACCCTGGTTTTGCTACGGATTTGCAACAGCCGATAACGCCACTTTTACTTGCAAGTAAAGGGCGTGGTTGGGTAATGGATACGATTTATGAGAAAAGGGTGAACCATGTTCCTGAGCTAGCAAGAATGGGTGCACGGATTTCAGTTGTTGATGACCGAATTGTTTATGAAGCGCCTAATGCTTTGACTGGAGCTTGTGTGAAAGCAACGGATTTGCGTGCAGGCGCAGGTTTGGTGCTTGCAGGGGCGATTGCAACGGGAAAAACGACAATTTCCAATATTGAATTTATTTTGCGTGGCTACGATAGTATCATTGAGAAGATGACTTCACTTGGTGTGGATATCAAATTGATTGATGAATAAGTGTTACAAGTGAGAATTTATTTCGTATAGAATGATGGAGGTAGAAAATGGCAGATTTAAAATTTGAAATTGTTGAACATCTGATTAAATTATCAGAAAATGCGAAGGGGTGGACAAAAGAGCTTAATCGTGTGTCTTGGAATGATGCGGAACCAAAATATGATTTGCGCTCGTGGTCGCCTGACCATTTGAAAATGGGAAAAGGAATTACCTTGACAGACGAGGAATTTGCCTTATTACTTAAAGAACTGGGAAACAAGTAAATCTGACAAAATGAAGCAGGAAGCTTAGCACGCACTGCTGAGATAAAAAAATCTCAACTTTTGATTGAGATTTTTTTATTTCCGCAACTTTGCACTACGCTGGTCATTCGCTCTATCTCCGTGCTCGCTGTTGCAAAAAGGCAATTTTTGAATTTTGCTCGACTAAATAAATTTTCGCTTCATTTTAGAAAAACAACAACGATAAATCCAATGTAGATGACAAGGGTAATGATAAAGCTGATTCGCCACCATAGTTTGAGAAAACGATGATAAGTAAATGCCTTGTAGTAAAAAAGGTCAAGTAAAAGCAGAATAAGCGCTAGACCCGAGATAATCAAGAGATAATAAGGCAAAATGCTGATACCTGTGAGCTGATTTGAGAAAACATGTAGTCCGATTGCCAAAAAGAAAGCAAAAAAATCAGGGATTTTGAGTCGATGATTTGTCAGATGACGAAGGCGGAAAAACTTGAAAACAAAGACAAGCACTATAAACACGAGAAATGGATAGAGTGCGGCGATAATTTTTGGTAACATGACAGTCCTTTGAAAAGCTTTTTTGAATGAGTTGATTCTTGACTGAGCAGCAGTAACTTTGTTACGCTTCTAAAGCATCTGGTCGTATGGTAATCTCAACTTTGCTTTCGTCTTAGACGCATTTTAACTGCTTTAGCAGTTAGATAAAACGAACAGGGCGGTGCGAAGCACAGAGGGAATCAGTTATGAAATCAACAACTTAATGACACCGTGTAGCGTAGTAAATATCTTATTGTATGCGAAAGCAGAGCGAAAGAGATTTCAGAGACAGAGTGACCAGATATCATAGATGAAGTAATCACTTTAATTGTAGCGATTTTCTAGGCTTTTGTAAAGTATTTATTTGAATGTGCGAGTGCGCGAAGTAAAGCAAGTCCAAAAAGAGTGACAAGAATGGCTTTTATGATTTCGATAAAGAGAAATGGTGTGAATCCAAGTTTTAGTGCCATTGACCAATCAACGTGAGTGAAAAATTTCAACCAGATTGTGCCGACAATGAGCATTAAAATATGGCAGATGATGTTGACTGCAAGACTGGGGAGCGGTTTGTAATTGACCTTTTCAAGCAAAAATGAAATCAAGCTGCCAATGAGAAGAAAAGCAACAAGAAAACCGCCTGTAGGACCGAATAGAACAGCAATTCCAGAAGCGCCGCCTGTAAAAACGGGAATACCAATGAACCCTAAAATCAAATAAAGAAGGACAGCAAAGAAGGTTTCACGCGCCTTTAGAACGGTTGCAATCAACCCGACGGCAAGTGTTTGAAGTGTAATTGGGACGATTCCGATAGGAATAGACATTGGCGAAAGCACAGCGATGATTGCAGCGCCTACAGCAATGAGTGTGAGAGAAAAAGTTTTGCTATTTTTCATGAAAAATTCCTTTTGTTTGATATATAAAATGAAAGTATACTAAAAATGAAAGACTTTGACAAGTCTTTCTAAGATTATCTGCGCCGTTTTTCAAGTCGGGGAATGATTGCTGCGGTGAGAACAATGGCTATGATTACCTCTGCAAGAGAATTTGTTGTGATGATACCTGCAAGGAAAATACCAAATGTTTCATTGAGAACACTATGAAAGGCAAGATAGATACCGCCGAGTACCAGAATTGTATTCGTTGCGGTGCCGACAAATCCAGCTAATCCAGCCCCGATATGATTGGAAAGTGCTTTATAGACAAAATAAGGAAAAATACCAATTAGGATTCGTGGAACAAAGGCAATCAGAAGTGCTGCAAGTGAGCCGTTATGCGAATTGGGAAGTGGTTGAAGTGGGCTGAACATGAAGCTTGATGGCGAAGTGACAAGCGTGGCATTGATAAAGCTGATTAATCCCATAACAAGTCCGAGAAAGGCGCCTTTTTTCCAGCCCAAAAGGATAGAACCAATAATGACTGGAATATGAAGCAATGTGGGTTTGATAGGGAAAGGCCAAACGCTATATACGATTTGGCTTAAAAGTTGGATAACAATCATAATAGCGATGAAAATTGCTAAAATGGCGATGTCGCTAGCTTGAGATTTTTTCAAAGATAGAAAGTTCCTTTTTCTTAATTTGTGTTCTTCTCCATAATACATGTTGTTATGAAATTATGCAAATTATTTTATGTATCTAAATAAATAGTTCGGTGAATGTTCGGAATTAACAAAATGTTTGTAAGATAGTTCAGGAAAGGACTGTTGAGATTGTTGAAATAATTGTCTCAATATCTGCCAAGGCTCCTTTACCATAATCGCCGCATGCCAGCAAGGCAGCTTTCGGTTGAATTTGACTGTATCCTATTGAGCGGAGTAATTCAATATTACGCTGAGTTAGCGGATTTTGGTACATTTGCGTGTTCATTGCTGGTGCGACAAATTTTGGTATAGAGGCTGGAAGAGCAAGAGCTACGGCTGTCACAATATCGTTCGCTGCACCTTGAGCAAGGCGACTAATCGTATCCGCTGTGGCTGGTGCGATGAGAAAAAGCTCGGTATTTTTGGCGAGGTCAATATGATTAACAACTTCAGGATGTGCTTCGTCCATGAGATTAGTATGGACTTTATTTTTGGACAGAACCTGAAGGGTTAGCGGTGTGATAAATTGAGTCGCAGATTGGGTCATCAAGACGGTAACGATATGCCCCTGCTTAGTTAATGCTGAGACAAGGTCTGCAGCTTTGTAGGCGGCAATGCTACCTGTAACGGCAAGTGTAATTTTAGTCATGGAAACTCCTTTCGGCTTGTTTCAGGAGATATTCAGCAATTTCTTGCTTATTTTCAAGAGATATACTGTTGTTTTTGCTGACAAGATAAGCCTGATGCAGATTTTCAGTGATATTCTCGAGGTCATTGGCAAGGATAAAATCTGCATTATTTTTTCGGAGACTTTCTTTTGCTGTTTCCAGTAGGTTTTTTTCAGACACCCCAGCTAAAAGTTTGAACCCGAATAAAATGACATTAGGATTCCAAACCTTGATGAATTGAATGACTTTGGGTGTTTTTTCGAGCAAAATCAGTTGGAAATCGGCTTTTGATGAGATTTTCTTTGCATTCTGAGCTTGAAAATTGAGCAAATCAGCTCTCGTCAAAGTCTCGGAAAAATTTGACAGGTCTGTCATGTAGCGCGGTCGATAATCACTGACTGCCATACTGTGAATAACAACGTTCATTTGAGGAATGAGAGTTTTCAGATGGTCAAATAAACTCTGAGTATCTGTAATTTTTATAATTGTCAGATGCGGTGCGGATTGAGGCAGCAAAGCGTGGCTTCCGGCAAGTAGGAAAACATCGTGCCCAGCCGCTAGAAATTGCTCGGCGGTAAGTTTTCCAAGTTTGCCTGTAGCGAAGTTACTAATGCCACGCACATCGTCAATCGGCTCTGTCGTACCGCCTGATGTGATAAGAACTTTCATTTTTCTTCTTTCAAATCTGAAAATGTTGCATGGACAAAATCAGCGAGCACTTGTGGTTTAATGCGAATAGAGCGTCCTAATTCGCCGGCAGAACAAATGATAAACTCATGTTCAAGGGCAATCGTATCAATGTAAATCGGAAATTTCTTATTCTGCCAGATTCCAACGGGATTGTTAGCACCGTGAATATAGCCAGTTGTTTTTTGCAAGTCTTTCTGCGGGATCATGGTTACTTTTTTATTGCCAGAAATTCGCGCTAATTTTTTTTCTGAAAGATGTTCGGTAAGTGGAAGCATACCGATAATTGTTCCCGTCTTATCACCGATGAGTGCCAGCGTTTTGTAAATGTCACTTCTGACGATATTATCAGGAAGTGCTTCATTTTCCAAGGCATTAATGGAGAGCCCCTCGTGGTCAATTTTAGCTTTGTCAAGGATTTGTTCCACGAGTGTTTTTTTGAGTTTTTGTTTTTTTGACATATTTTTATTATATCAGTTTGTCCATGGGTTAGTTTGATTTTGGAATGAAACTTTTGGGAAATTTTTTGACGAAAATGGAAAGAATGATAATTGCTGCTAATGCAGTAAGAAGTCCGCTAATGCCATTAACTGCTAATGAATAGGCAACAGCTCCCCAACCTTTCCAAGCGTACTGACTCCAGAAAATCACGCCAGCAATAAAATGAATGAAATATTTTGCAAGTACAGCGATAAAAATTCCCAAAATAATAGGAATAAATTTGAGGTTCAGCGTTTTTTGACGGAAAAATCCGGCAAGTCCAAGAAGAACAGGGGCAATAATATACTCAAGAAAGCCTTGGGAGAGTACAAGAATATAGGCATGACCAGTGATAATTGATAAAATTCCCCAAACTAGTCCACCAATCGCACCAGCGAATACACCACGCCGCAGACTCAAAAGCAATATTGGAATGCAAGCAATCTCAACAATAATCCAGCCGTAAACCGTATTCGGAATGAGGCTGATGACAAAAGCGAGTGCTGCCATAAAAGCGATTTCCGTCAAAAGACGAATGTTGAAGTTAGAATTAGACATAAAAAAATCTCCTTTTAGCACAAAAGAAGAGGTTAAATGCGACGATTGAAGTATTTATCTCAGCAGCGCGTGCAATCCCCCCACCTCTAAGGCTTGTGGGATAAGCAACACGATGCTTCGAATTTCGCTTGACTGCCCTAGGGTCAGCCGCTTTAGCGGTTTGACTTCTGGGACAGGGAAACCTCATGTCAAAGATGTTAAGCAGACTGTTGCGACTTTAGTCGCTTACAGGTCGCTTAGTTTTTTCACCTAGAGGTTGTGCCCTAAATTTAGTGAGAGTTGAAAGTCCCGCTAAATTTAGTCTCTACTTCATTCGACGGATAGGGAAAATCAAATTTTCCACCATCGTGAGAGACACATTCCTACGCTGGCATTATCCAGATCAGGTCAGATGGTATTTCTCACTTTTGACCATTTTGTCAAAAGACCCATTGTGCAAATATTTTATTTTACAGACATAAGTTTATCATAAATTGGCAAAAATAGGGGATAAAAAAACTTTAACACTCATAAAAAATTTTTAAGCTGGGTATAAAAAACTAATAATTCCAATGACAAAATTTTTTGTTAAAATGATATCATAGACTTAATCAAGAAAAAGCAGTCAAGTAAGTAATCGTGAAAACAAGTACAGAGAAGCTGTGTTGGTGAGAGCAGTTGGCGTGGAAACGGTGAAAATGGCTTGGCAAATGTGTATTCGTGAGCGTTGCAAACGGATAACGGAGTGGTTCTCGTTATAGAACTGAGAGTAGTTTTTTGTAGCAGCTGGCAAAAAACTAAAGGAAGAATGGTACCACGGCAATGTTCGTTTCTTTTGGAAACGGGCTATTTTTATTTTATGATTAAGTTAAGTGTTATTTTATTTAGAGGAGAACAAACGAATGAACCCAAGAAATCGAAATATTTTAATCGCAGTTGTTATTATTGTGATTGTCGCTGTTGCCGCATTTTTCGGCTTTAATCACAAGTCAAACACGAGCAATGCTTCAAGTAAAACCGTGAACATCGGGATTATGACTGGAACAAAGGCAGATGATACTGTCTGGAAAGCTGTTTCTAAAGAAGCGAAAGATAAATATGGCATCACATTGACATTCACACATTTCACTGATTATACACAGCCAAATACGGCGCTCGCAAATGGTGATATAGATTTGAATAGTTTTCAGCATTATGCGTTCTTGAATGCTTGGAATAAGGCAAATAAAGGTACTTTGCAGCCGATTGGAGACACATTTATTTCACCAATCAAACTTTATTCAACCAAAGTAAAGAGCGTTTCAGATATTACTGACGGTTCAACGATTGCTGTACCCAATGACGCTTCGAATGAGAGTCGTGCGCTTTACGTGCTGAAAAATGCGGGATTGATTGGACTTGATGTTTCCGGTAACACGCTTGCGACTGTTAAAGATATCAATTCTAATCCGAAAAAATTGCAGATTAAAGAACTTGATGCTTCACAAACCGCACGAGCATTGGATTCTGTTGAAGCTGCTGTAATCAACACAAACTATGCAACGGCAGCAAATATCACACCAGAGCAAGCAATTTATACAGAGCCATTGAATAAAGATTCACAACAATGGATTAACATCATCGTAGCAAACAAGAAGGATGCAAAAAATCCGATTTATCTGGATGTTGTGAAAGCTTATGAAAGTTCTGCAGTGAAGGCTGCGATTGCTCAGGCTTATCCTGATAAGGCTGAAATTCCTGCTTGGGGACTGAATTTGAAATAAAGCAGAACCGTACTAACACTGGGAAGTTGAGTGAAATGCGAAAGGTGCTATTTCGCATTGCCACTTTAACAGCCCAATGTTGTGGAATAGAGAGTAAATCTCGCAGTAACAAAGACTGTGGAGATACATACTGCTGAGCTAAAAATACGAGCTAGGATTCTAGCTCGTTTGCTTGGTTAAGGAAAGAGGATTTATGGCAAATATTATTGAGCTGAATAAGGTGACGGTTGAATTTCACCAGAAAAACAAGCTGATTTCGGCAGTTCATGAGGCGACTTTGCAGATTGAAAAAGGGGATATTTACGGTGTGATTGGTTATTCCGGTGCGGGTAAGTCAACGCTTGTGCGCACAATCAACTTGCTGCAAAAACCGACTTCAGGACAAATTATTGTGAATGGCGAGCCAATTTTTGATTCTGACCATTCTGTCAAATTTTCCGGCGGAAAATTGCGAAATTTTCGACAGAAAATCGGTATGATTTTCCAGCATTTTAATCTGTTGGCTGAAAAAACAGTTTTTGCTAATGTAGCTTTTGCGCTGCAGCATACTCAGATTTCTGACAAAAAATCGGGTAAATTACGTTATTTGACTACGGCCGAAAAACGTGAAAAAGTTTCAAAATTACTCGAACTAGTTGATTTGACAGAGCTGTCAGAAAAATATCCAGCTCAATTATCAGGTGGTCAAAAACAACGGGTGGCGATTGCGCGAGCGCTGGCGAATGACCCAGAGATTTTGATTTCCGATGAGGGAACTTCGGCGCTTGACCCGAAAACGACCAATCAGATTTTGGATTTGCTTAAAGACCTACACGATAGGCTGGGCCTGACGATTGTGCTGATTACGCATGAAATGCAAGTCGTAAAAGAAATTGCTAATAAAGTGGCTGTCATGCAAAATGGTCAGATTATTGAGCAAAATTCGCTGATTGATATTTTTGCTGACCCGCAAGAAGCCTTGACCAAGCAATTTATCGAGACAACAAGCTCAGTCAACCGCTTTATTGCAGGTCTGTCAAAAACAAATCTGCTGCAGAATCTGGCTGATGATGAGGAACTGATTCACTTGGATTACGCAAGCTCTGAATTAACCGACCCAGTTGTGTCAGACATCACAAAGAAATTTGCCGTGACAACGAATATTTTTTATGGCAATGTTGAGTTGCTGCAGAATCAGCCGTTCGGCTCGTTGGTATTGACACTGAAAGGCACGCTAGAGCAGCGTGAAGCAGCAAAAAATTATCTCTCTGAGCGAAATTTGAAATTTGAACTGCTCAGCTCACTCAAGAAAGGAGATGCGAAATGATTGGATGGTTTAATCACACCTTTCCGAACGTTGTTTATCTTGGCTGGGGAGGTGAAACTGGCTGGGGAACAGCAATTAACCAAACCCTGTATATGACTTTTGTGTCTGCGCTCATCGGCGGTTTGCTGGGATTGATTTTCGGCATCGGGCTTGTGGTTACGGCAGAAGACGGTATCACACCGAATCGTGTAATCTTCTGGATTTTTGATAAAGTTGTTTCGATTTTTCGGGCAATTCCCTTTATTATTTTGTTGGCTTTTATTGCGCCTTTTACTAAGGAAATTGTGGGAACACAAATTGGAACAACCGCTGCTTTAGTTCCGCTGTCTTT
The DNA here is from genome assembly GCA_021781855.1 of Bacillota bacterium. Lineage (GTDB taxonomy): Bacteria > Bacillota > Bacilli > Lactobacillales > Streptococcaceae > Lactococcus. Next base: position 9,731 of record JAJXWC010000038.1, read on the forward strand.
GGGTGTTTTTCCTTTTTATGCAAGACAGGTTCAGGCTGCTTTGGAGTCTGTTGACCACGGTAAAGTTGAAGCTGCACAGACTGTTGGCGCTGATTTTTTAGACATTATATTCACTGTTTATTTGCGTGAGGAATTGTCAAGCCTGATTCGTGTTTCGACAGTAACGCTGATTTCACTGATTGGACTGACAGCAATGGCAGGTGCAATCGGTGCAGGCGGACTGGGAAATACAGCAATTTCTTATGGATACAATCGTTTTGATAACGATGTGACATTGATTGCTACCCTGTTGATTTTGATTTTTGTCCTATTGATTCAGCTTATTGGCGATTTTTTAGCGAAAAAGATATCACATCGCTAAGAAATTTCCTTTTTATTCCAATAGCCTTGCAAAATTTTTCAAAACGTGCTTTAATAGTGTAAAAGACATTTGACAAGAAAGCGAGGAAAGCTATGGAAAATAAAATTCGGGAACTGCGCCGCATCAATCATCTTTCGCAAGAAGATATTGCGCACATTGCACACGTCAGCCGGCAGACAATCAATGCGATTGAAAATGACAAATATGACCCAGAGCTGACATTGGCGTTTAAACTCGCAGATACGCTTGGTACAACAGTTGATGACCTTTTTAACTATCAGCGTGCTGTTCAGACCCGCAAAGAAAATGATGTTTTTTGGTGTGAAAAATATCAGTGTGTCCTTTGGAAACGTGTCGGCTTGGACAAAAAAGCAATTTAATCTAGCAAGTACGTGCTATCTAGTCTGAATGGATAGCAAACGAATCGAGATTATCCCCTAACGTCTGCAAGGGAAATAATTTCCTACTGATGAAGCAATCACTTCAATAGATAAAATTGGAGCAAAACAGTAAAGTTATGAAAAAAAGTGTATAATTATTTATACACTTTTTTAATGTAGAAGATAAAAGGATTACTATGAACATTAAACAATTACGTTATGTTGTCGCGATTGCGAATAGCGGAACTTTTCGCGAGGCAAGCGAACAGCTTTTTGTTAGCCAGCCCTCAATGTCAATTGCGATAAAAGATTTGGAAGGCGAGTTAGGCTTTCAGATTTTTGAACGAACCAACACAGGAACAAGTCTAACGATTGAAGGCGAACGTTTTTATGAACACGCGCAAAGTGTGCTGCGCAATTTTGAAAATTTTGAGTCCAAATACAGCAAACCTCGCGAAAGTGACCGAACATTTTCGATTGCCAGTCAGCACTATGATTTTTTGGCGCCCGTTGGAGTAGATTTTGCGAAAAAAAATCCTGAAATCAAGAATTTTCGGATTTTCGAATCAACAACTTACAATATTTTGCAGGAAGTTGCGCAAGGGCACAGCGAACTTGGCATTGTTTATCTCAATAAACACAATCGTGGCGGTATTTTGCGAATGTTGGATAAATTGGAATTAGAATATGAAGAAATTTTTCTATCACAGACACATATTTATCTGCGGAAAGACCACCCACTTGCTCAGCAAAAATGTATCAAGGCAGGCGATTTGAAGAAACTCGACCGCGTGAGGTTTACACAGGAAAATGAGCAATTTCTCTATTATTCAGAGGATTTGGTCGAAACTTTCGAAAATACATTCATTTACAATGCAACCGACCGTGCCACACTGAATGGTATTTTGGAGCGAACAGATGCTTATGCAACTGGACTTGGCTTTATTGATAATGCTAGCGTACATAATATCACAGTTGTACCGATGGACGGAGATAATGGAAATAGTCTGATTCTTGTCAAACACCGCGGTCATATCTTGACGAATGCTGCAAGTTCTTATAAACGAAGCTTGGAAGTATATTTTGAAAACTATAAGTTTTGACAACTTCGTCAAAAGTAGAAAAATCATGAAAAATAGTGTAAAATTGAATTTGTAAAAAAATTCTCAAGGAGAAAGAAATCATGGTAAAATTAGTATTTGCACGCCACGGTCAATCTGAATGGAATCTTGCCAACCTTTTCACAGGTTGGGCTGATGTAGATTTGTCTGAAGAAGGCACACAACAAGCGATTGACGCTGGTAAATTGATTAAAGAAGCAGGCATCGAGTTTGATATTGCTTATACTTCAGTTTTGAAACGCGCGATTAAAACGACCAATCTTGCACTCGAATATTCAGACCAGCTTTGGGTACCAGTAATCAAATCTTGGCGTTTGAATGAGCGTCATTATGGCGGTTTGACAGGCTTGAACAAGGCTGATGCTGCGGCAAAATATGGTGATGACCAGGTTCATATCTGGCGTCGTTCATATGACGTTTTGCCCCCTGCAATGGCACACGATGATGAAAATAGTGCACATGGTGACCGCCGCTACGCAGGCCTTGAAGACAGCCGTATTCCTGATGGCGAAAATCTTAAAATTACTTTGGAACGTGCATTGCCATTCTGGGAAGATGAAATTGCTCCAGCTTTGAAAGATGGTAAAAACGTTTTTGTCGGTGCTCATGGAAATTCAATTCGCGCGCTCGTTAAACAAATTGAACAACTTGGAGACGACGAAATTGTCGGTGTTGAAATTCCTAATTTTCCACCACTCGTTTATGAATTTGATGAAAATCTCAAAGTTGTCAAAAAATATTATCTTGGCAAATAATTTTTACCTAGCAAGTGCTTGCTAATTTCCGCGTCTCTTACCACAGGTATCCATTCGCTCTAAGCGAAGACTAACATTAGTGAGAGAAAAAAAATCTCCCACTGATGAAGGAATCACTTCAAAATGATTTGACAAAAGCGTCAAATCATTTTTTTATCTTAGTTTCATGCATAACAGTTGTCAAAAAGGCAAAATCTGGCTAAACTAAAAAGAGACAAAATCTTAAGGAAAAAACACCACGATTATGGTAAAATGTGTAAGTATGAAGCAGAGATTGAGCTTGGCGAGGAATTTAACCTAGCAAGCACTGCTGAGATGAAGCAGAGACTTACTTGGTGGGAGTTTCAACTCCCACCAAGTTTAGGGTACAACCTCACATCTTTGATATGAGGTTACCCTGTCTCAGAAGTCAAGCCACTAAAGTGGCTGACCCTAGAGCAGTCAAGCGAAATTCGAAGCTTAGTGCTGCTTATCCCGCCTAAGAGGCGGGGGTATTAGCAAGCACTGCTGAGATAAATTTCAAGAGCAAGTAACGGAGAATGTCATGCCTTATTCCAAAAAATCTGACCAGAACGAGAAAAAACAGGAACTCTCAAGAAAATCAATGAAACACCCTGTCCAATCAATTCCAGCGCGCGTGAACATTTTGTTCTTCGTGATTTTCGTGTTGTTCATGATTTTGATTGGCAAACTATACAATATGCAAATCATGAACCCTAAGTTTTATGCAGATAAAAATTCTGGTGTCGGCTCTAATTACACTATTACGCAGGGCGCACCTCGCGGAAATATTTATGATGCAACAGGAAAGCCGTTGGCCACAACCACACCAGTCGAAGCCGTTGAATTCACGCGCGGACAAAATACAACAGCAGCTCAGATGCGTACGGTTGCAGACAGCTTATCCACTATCATTTCATCAACTTCAAGCACGGCTACTTTAACAACCCGTGATAAAAAAGACTATTATCTGGCTGACCCTAAAAATCTTGCAAAAGTCACGGCTAGTCTAACAAGCAAAGAAAAAACTACCGCCTCTGGTCAGGCTTTGACAGGAGCGGAGATTTACACCGTCCAACTCAGTAAAGTAACTGATGCCGACTTGAATTTTACACCTCAACAGACTTTTGCCGCTCAGTTGTATAAAATGATGAACGGAACGACCATATTTAATACCACAACGATTGCCATTGGTAATATTACAGCTGACCAGCAAGCTGCGATTGCTCAACGCGAAGGAAATCTCCCTGGGATTAGTGTCACAACAGGCTGGAATCGTAGCACAGCAAATGATTCATTGACGCCGCTCATAGGCACGGTTTCCAGTCAAGCTGCAGGACTTCCTTCTGATGAGGCTGCAAAGCTTCTTAAAGAAGGCTATCAGCGTAATGACCGAGTCGGAACCTCATATCTTGAAAAATCCTACGAACAATACCTCCAAGGAACACACCAAGTAAGCAAGGTCATTATAGATAAAAGCGGTAATGTCTCAGGAACTAAGATTACTCAGCAAGGCAAAAAAGGAGACGACCTTAAATTAACGATTAATCTTGATTTCCAAAATGCAGTGGATGGTATTCTTCAGCAAGAATTGAACAAAGCAGTGGGCACAGGTGCAGGAACATATGGTACAGGTGCGTATGCTGTCGTTTTAAATGCTAAGACGGGTGCGGTACTTGCGATGTCAGGCTTTAAACGAGACACAACAACAGGTCAGCTTACACCAGATGTTTTAGGAACGATGAACAATGCTTATGAACCAGGTTCTGCTGTAAAACCGGCGACATTGACAACAGGTTGGGCTTCGGGTGCAATTTCAGGAGACCAAGTCTTTACAGACCAGATTATTCAGATGCAAGGTTCGAAAACAATCACTTCTGACTGGGGAAGTACATTCCCAGTTCCGCTGAATGCTATTCAAGCACTAGAATATTCGTCAAATAGCTACATGGCACAGGTAGCAATGGCAATGTTGGGACAAACTTATACACCTAATATGTATTTGGCAACGGATAAAGCAACACAAGTCTGGAAAAATTTCCGCACAACTTTCGCTTCATACGGTTTAGGAACTTCGACAGGTTTTGATATTCCCGAAGGTTCTACGGGATTACTAGGAGCAGATACCAGCGCAACAAATGCTGTCTTTCAATCAATTGGACAGTATGATAATTATACACCTCTGCAAATGGGAACTTATGCCATGACACTTGCAAATAAAGGGAAGCGTCTTTCACCACACATTGTGCAAGGGATTTATGAAAGCAATACAAATGGTGGTTTGGGAAATCTTGTAAAAACGATTGAACCCAAAGTAATGGATAATGTTAATATTACACCGGAAGATATGAACATTATTCAGCAAGGAATGTATCAAGTGACTCATGGAACCTATTCAAGTTACGGTTTTGGTCCGACAGGTTTACATACCCAAGAAGGAATAGCACAATCCATCTCTGAAAAAACAGGAACAGCACAAACTTCGACCAGAGATTCTCAGGGAAATCTTATTTACAATCCAGACGGAAGTTTGCTTGAAACTTATATCAGTAATGCTGTTTCGTTTGCTCCTTCTGACAACCCGCAAATTGCAGTCGCTGTTATGGTTCCCCAAACGTCACTTGTAAATAATCAAGTTGCGCAAACAGCAAACTACATCACGAATGATATTTATAAAACCTATTTTGCTAATGCGCAATTCCAACAGTCAAATTGAAGTGATTAGTTCAAAGATTGTTATTCCGACCAAATTGTAGCGGAGAGAGTGGTTAATGAAGCAGAGACTTACTTGGTGGGAGTTTTAACTCCCACCAAGTCTAGGGTATAACCTCTAGGTGAAAAAACTAAGCGACCTGTAAGCGGCTAAAGCCGCAACAGTCTGCTTAACATCTTTGATATGAGGTTACCCTGTCCACCTACGGTATCCATTCGCTCTATCTCCACTTTGCTACGCTGTCGATACTCGCTACGCTGCTAAAGCAGCTAGTCGTAATCGCAAGTGGCTAAAGCCACAAGGCGAAATGGTCAGAAGTCAAGCCACTA
>JAJXWC010000214.1 GCA_021781855.1 Bacillota bacterium
TTATAATGAGGAGCCTGTTTATTATCTCTTAAATAAGCCACGCGGATACATTTCTTCAGTGAGTGATGATAAAGGGCGTAAAACAGTAATGGAATTGCTGCCTGCGATAAAGGAGCGAATCTATCCTGTCGGGCGGTTGGACTGGGATACTTCCGGATTGCTTTTGCTGACAAATGATGGAGAATTTACCAATCTGATGACACATCCACGCCATAGTGTTGACAAAATTTATATCGCCAAAGTTGAAGGGCAGGCAAATAAGGAAAATCTTCGTCCGCTAACGCTTGGAATGGAACTTGAGGGAAAAAAAGTTAGCCCAGCACGCTATGAAATTTTAAAGCAAGATAAAGCAAAAAACAGTTCGGTCGTCCAGTTGACCATTCATGAAGGGCAAAATCATCAAGTCAAAAAAATGTTTGCGGCTGTCGGACTCCCTGTTCAAAAGCTCAGTCGTGTTCAATATGGAACACTCACACTTGATGGAATTCCTGCGGGACAGTATCGTCGTTTGAACAAGAAAGAGGTTTCTCAACTGGTTAATCAGGCACAGCAAAAATAGTTTCTGAATATCATGAAAATGTAATATTATTTTCTTGCACAAAACTTAAAGATTGTGCTATAATTAACGTATCTTCAGGGCACCGTGAAATTCGGGACCGGCGGTAATTGAGCTTTGTCTCATAACTCCGCGATTTGCGTAAGCAAGTGAAGCAGTGAGAATCTGCTAGCGACAGTTCAATGCAACCAATGGGAGCATTTAATCAATTTTGTTGATTTTACAGTCTGGATGGAAGAAGATGGACAATTTTGTCAATAAATCGCTTTTTGAGCGTGGTTTTTCTTTGACAATTTTTATTGCTTATCAACTTCCTCGAAATATGAAGTATTACATTTTCTTATTTGGAGGCTTTTTTTATGTCTAGTACAATATCTCAGACACGCAGAATGACTACAATCGCTATTTTAGCAGCGATTTCTACCGTTTTAGCGATGCCGCTTTTGCAGTTTTCAATTTTGGGGATTCCATTTCTTAAAGTTGATTTGACCATTTTACCTATTTTGTTGGGGACATTTATGCTAGGATTAAGTGCTGGTGCGATTATTTTAATCATTCGTACAGTGCTCTGGTTCTTGCTTTTTAACGAAGGAGTCAACACAATCGTTGGCTTGCCAATGAATTTTGTTGCGGTTGCTGCATTTACGCTGATTGTTTGGTTATTTATCCGTAATGGATTTAGTTTTTCAAAATATATTTTGGGAAGTATCCTTGCAACGCTTGCAATGACTGCATTAATGGTTGTTCTTAATTTGATTTATGCAGTTCCTGTTTATGAAAAATTTGCGAATTATCCAGCATCGGCCCTAAGTTTGAATACTTATTTTGTACCTGTCGTCATTCCGTTTAATTTACTTGAAGGCTTAATCTTTGCTATTGCATTTGCAATTCTTTATCTGGCCTTGAGAAATGTCAAGGGAGTGAAGTTCATTTGATTATTGAAATGCCTACTGAAATCAGTAGGCATTTATTTATTTAAGTGGTTGCTTCATTTGTGAACTCTTTCTTGGAGCACAGCAGGAGTAGAACGGAATCAGAGCTTATCCTTTGAGTGACGCAATGTGTCCAACGGAACGGCTTAATTGCACCCTGTGTTATCAAGGCTGCGGATAAAAAAAGTGACTCTCTCGTCTTTCGTAACACATATTTGCTAAGTTAAAAAGCGGCTGGGTCGCTTTTTTTATTCCCTCTTAGTGAAACGTTTCGTTTTGTAACTTAAATTTAACATAAACGATATTGACAAATTGTTATGAAAGCAGTATCATTTTTATAGAAACGTTTCACTAACACATTACTAGAATTTAGTCAACTAATATGAATGGGCTAAAATCGGAGAACAAAATGGAGAAAAAAGTCGGTGTAAACCGCACGGTTGTGCGAAGTATTTCCAAAGGTGATTTGGAAGTCAGCTTTGTTGCGACGGGCGATATTCACACGATAAAACATGGGAATATTTTTCTTAATCAACTGATTGGTCAAGAAATTGACAGCGCTTTAAGTAATATTTACTTACGAGTTTTTGAGAATAACGAAATCAGCTTTTTCTCACTTATCGGGAAATCTGCTCATGCACGTTTTTTCCTCGGAAACTCGCAAGCAAAATGGCTTGGACGCGTTGCAGATGTTAATTACGAAGTAACACTAAAATTGGATTGTGACCGTTGGTTTTGGGAAGTGAGCCTTGACGGGCTGAATAAAACTGTTGACCTTGTCTATGTCAATGACATCGGACTTGCAGATGGTGGAGCGCTCAGGAGTAACGAAGCTTACAACGCACAATATATTAATCATCAGGTTTTTGACGAAAAAGGCTACAAGATATTCAGCCGTCAGAATCAGGAACAGTCAACTGGTTTTCCAACTTTGGAAACGGGAGCTTTTGGTGATTTGAAGGTTGATGGTTTTCTGACAGACGGTTTTCAATTTTTCGGTAAAAGTTTCAAATTAACGAGAACGCCAGAAGCATTGACTAAAGCCGAATTTGCGAATGAAATTGTTCAATATGAGTTGTCTTTGACTGTGCTGAAAACTGAACAAATTTTGCTCAGCGGTAAAACGGTGGTCACTTTTTATGAAGTTTATCAGCCGAATTCTTCGGGCATTGCAACGGCGGTTTTGACAAATTTGTCAAATCTCCCTGATGAAAATCTAAAGGAAATCCAACTTGCAAAGTCAAAAATTAATCTTGAGCAACAGCTTAATGGCAGACTTTTAACCAATGAGGAATTACACGAGGCTTATCCGCTGGCAAAATTTGAAGAATGGATTGACGGCAAGCTCTTGTCAGGATTCACACCGCAAAATACACACTTTGTCAGTCTGGAGAAAGAGTTAGATGTTGAGCGTGAACATGGTGAAATTTTCCTCAGTGGAAATTCGCTGTCCATCAAAAATCGTGGACTAGCAACTTCAAGTTTCATTTACGGACTTTTCAATGCTCACATTGTCATTGGCAATACGACGATGAACAAACTTCTCTCTAATCAGCGAGACCATCTCAATCTGCATCAAGCTTCAGGACAGCGTATTTTCATTAAAATCGGTAACGATTATAAAATGCTTGGTTTGCCCTCAACTTTTGAAATGGGTTATAATTTTGCTCGATGGACTTATGTTCTTGCTGATGACACGATTGTAGTCAATAACTTTGTCGCCAATGATGAAAATAGCCTTCAGCTTGAAATTTTCTCGAAAAATAGCAAAACCTATGATTTCC
>JAJXWC010000039.1 GCA_021781855.1 Bacillota bacterium
AAATCAATACTATTTGCCTCAGAGCTATTAAATCCTTTTAGATTTCCAAAAATAGCATAACCCAATAAATGACCGCGATTATAGAGATAAATGCCATAATGACTACCTTTAAGCGTGCTAAGCTGAATCCAACCAGCAGGATTTATTGTCTTGCTTGAGCGAGCAAGACTATCATAAGTAGAATAATTTGCCACGCCATAAGAAGCACCAAGTTGACCGTATTTGTTCCGACTAGGATTATAGGCAAAAGCTGTTGTTCTTGACGTTGCAATCACAGGCTTGTTATTATTAACGACAAAATAGCCCGCGCTATTATATTTAACATTTCCGCCAAGCGCACTTTTGACGGTTGAAGTCATAACTGAATCTGCCAAACTTGAATTAGGTATCCAGTCAGAGACATGACCGTAATTTGTAGAAGCCGAGGCTTTTACTGTTCCTAATACTGCAAAGCCCGATACAGCAATGGCAGTCATTCCAATTAAAGCAAATTTTTTCATATATATACTTCCTACCTTGCTTTTAGTGAGAATCAAGGATTGCTCGTTATTTTTATTATTTAAATAAATCCCAGAACGAAAAAGTTGTCTTGTGATAAACCTTGTTGTAGATTTTTCGTTTTGGATGCAACCAACCCATGCCCTTTTTCCCATATCCTGGAATAAGGGCTTTTTTTAATCGTCTTTTATATTTTGCTGTTGTACGTGCTTTAAAACTCTTTTTCCAACTTGGCTTTCTCATTCCAATTTTCATGGTTATCTCCTTGATTTTAATAATTCAACACTCGCCCCAAAATGCATAATCAATTTCTTGTTCTGCTATCCAAATGTTTTCAGAGGTGCTAGGTAATCCCAGAACAGCACAAAGTTTATAAGGCGTTGCCCATGTAGGATTTTCTTGTTTAAAAAAATTGTTTAACTTCAAGAAGTCTTCCGATGATTTTAGCTGGATTATATTCATTAACTACAATTGTTTCACATTCTTCATTTTCTGGAACAAGTATCAGCCTTAATAAATAACCGTTCTCATCAAACTCATGGAAAACGTGTTTAACAGTGACCCAACTTCCGTCTTCTGCCATAATTGCTGCGATTTTTCCATCATTGATAACCTCAGAGTGTTCAAACAGCCCAAACGAACCATCGTGTATAAGCGATTCCATACTTTTTCCTTTAATATGTAACCAGAATACATCATCCCGCCCAGCATATTCAGCGCTGACAGGCATCATTCCATCAAAGTTTTCCTCAGCCATGATATTATATCCCGCCGCAATATTACCCAAGATAGGAGCAACTCCTTCAGTGTTAGGATCATAAGGCATATATCCAGGTATTTTAGCAATATCAACTGGGGGTCTATCCAAACTTAGTATTTTGCGCTCACGTTTTTTTGCTTCTTCAATCGCCTTTTCTTGCTCGGATTTTTGTCCTTTGGCAAAACTTAGCACATTTTTTTGGCGAGGAGGTTCAAGTTCTGAACTGATGCGCGTGATTTCAGATAAGGTATTATTTTCTTTATGTTTTTCTACTAAATCTGACTTATCAACTTTAAAATATCTAGCCATTAGTTCAATTTTATCTATTCTTGGATAAGTTTTTGCATTTACCCAATCAAGAACAGTTGAATATTTAAAATTCATAATAGAAGCAAAATCTTTGGTATTCAAGCCGAGTTTATCTAAATGGCGTTTAATATTTTCTGCCATTATTTTTTTGTTTCCTAAATCTTTTGTTATCATAATCAAATTATACGGTTAAACCGTGTAATTGTCAAGAGAATACTTTAAAATAAATAAAAAAACGCAAAATTAAAAAGTTTTTTGTTGACAACACGGTTAAACCGTGTTATAATATATTTATCAAATCAAGAAAGGAGTTCGCAATGCGAAAACGGAAGTACAGGCGAAGGCAAAAAGAAAAAGCCTTGAGAGCGAAGAAGATGAACATGGTATTAGTCGTACTGAACATCATCTTGGCAATCAAAGCTTTACTGAGATAGGGGCGCAAGCCCCTACCGCTTAAGGCGGTTAGTCTGTACTTTCATTCTACCATAGGCGAAAGGAAAATACAATGAAAAAATTTAACTGGGACAGGGCGATTACGGTATTGCTTATAGTTTTGGCACTGATACTGTCTTACATGGCGTTCATAAGATAAGAAATCAAGAAAGGCATAAAAATGAAAGAGCTACAAATTCCTAAATGGGCAGTGATAGAACTAAAATCAGCTAGTATAGGTTCGCACGGGAATTGTCCACGGTATCTTAGGCGCTTCGGTGATTATTCAGAAGAGTTTCAGCACTTCTGGTTAAATAACTATGATATTTGCAATGCTTGGTTAAACCCACTGACAAGAGAGTTTGTTGAGGTTATTTAAAATAAAAAGCCCCAGAGGGGCGGAAAGAGGTGCGAAAATGGGACTGATTATCACATCGGCCTTAGTATCAATAGTAATTTGCTATGCATTTTCATTTTATTATTCGTATTTATACAAAGAAATTGTGAAGCAGAATGATAAGGCGTTACTGAATTATCTAATTGAGAAAAAAATAGTTAATTCAGAATTTCAGGACGATATGCAGTCAAAATAGTTTTTAATGATTTTCCCAATTCTGTTAAACTATAAACTTTTCTATCAACTGAAAATGTTACTTTTAGCTTAGATGTTTTGTTTTCCTCTCCAGAGATTATGGCTGGAACGCAAGCGATAAAAAATTGATAAAGTAAATTCATAAAATTCTCCGTTTTCTTTTAATTATAGCATTTCTTGGCGGGGAAATTAACTAGAGAAATGAATCAGAAAGGACATACAAGATGTTATTAGCAGAAGCAATTACAAAATTTGCGATTGAAGTATTACAAATGCCAGAAACAAAAAACAGCCCAGAAATGGTTGCAGCCATTACCGAACTGTTGAAAATCAGTAGAACTAACTCTTATGTTCAACTTTAACTAGTTTCAGGTGAGAGATTTCAGACCCTTTGATTGAGAATTGGCTAGTTCCCATAAAATTGTAAGTAATGCCATTATGAATGCTCAATTTTGAGAAATCATCTTTTATTTTTTTATGAGATCCATCAACAACATAATTCAATTCTTTAAAATCTTCAATCAGAATTTGCTCACCCGATTTTAGAAATATTTCTAAATTCATCATTTTAGACCTCCTTTCCGAGGTCAATTATAGCACGAAAACATTTACATTAAAATACAGAAGGACAACAAATGAAAACTAAAGCATTAATTATTAACGAAGAAGTTCAGGGTGTTAAACATGTAGATTTGACCACTGAACAATTAATTAAATTAGCAGTTAAAAATATTGACGATGATGTGATTTCAATTGAAATAAAAAAACGCCACAAAAGTGACGAATTCAATGAAAAAAACTAATTTTAGTCGTAGATGTTCTCATTAATGAAGTCCCAATTACTTTTAGTTAATAAACCTTGCTTGTTATCAACTATTTCTGTGACAAACAGAGTATCACCTTTATCGAAATATGGACTTAAAATATCAACTATTTCTGTTGGGGTATATTTTGAACGTATTAAGAATGTAGAATCCCAATACTTGCAATACGCTAAAGAAATAACTTCTTTAATTGTTTTAATGACATCATCATATTTTTGACCTGGGCTATTCAAGTCATAGGTTAACATATAAGGTTTACTCAATGCATATACCTTCTTTCGGTTTATATTTTGAATAAGTCCGCAGCCGCGGTATTTCATTCATAAATATTATAGCAAAGCATGGGGAAATAGTCAACGCTTTCAATACTAGATATTGTGTTAATTATATTAAAAAAGAAAGGAATACAACTAGATGTTGTGGTCAGTAATAAAAAAGAAGCTCAACGAAAAAAATATGAGTGAATATGAACTCGCTAAACGCACGGGGATAACACAGCAGTCACTCAGCCAGATGAAACGTAGAGATTCAAAAAATCCACGTTGGCTAACAATGGTAAAAATAGCTGATGCATTAGACATAAGCTTAGATGAATTCAGATAGAAAGGAGCAGAAATGCCAGAAACAGAATTCAAACCGACTCTAAAAATGCTACGGTTGAGCAAAAATATGACTCAAAAGGATTTGGCAAAATTGCTAAAAATTTCAGAATCAACGTTATCAAAATGGGAAAATGAAAAGGATTTTCCCAATGTGGAACAGATATGGAAAATTGAAGATATATTTGGAGTGCCTTTTGCAGGCATTAATTTTTTACCTTATAACACGGTTTAACCGTGTCGAATGATTAGAAAGGAATTTGAATGAACGAATTACAACAAATCGAAGGATTCAACACTAAAATTTATGGAACCGCTGAAAATCCACTATTTCTTGCAAAAGACATTGCAGAAGTCCTTGAGCATTCCAGAGCTTCTGAAATGCTCAAGAGCGTTGATGAAGATGAAAAGCTGATGCAAACAATCCTTGCATCAGGTCAAAATCGTGAAATGTGGTTTCTAACAGAAGATGGTCTCTATGAGGTATTAATGACATCTCGCAAGCCACAAGCCAAACTTTTTAAGAAAAAAGTAAAAGAAATCTTGAAAACAATCCGCCATCACGGCGCATACATAACAAATCAAAAAGCAGAGGACATTCTTTTCGGAAATGGATTAGGTGACTTGCTCTTACAGGCGGGAAATCAAATCAAGAAACTTGAATCCGAAAAAGCAGAAATGCAGCTTGATTTAGCTGAAGCACGAGAGCGCACGCGCTATCTTGATTTAATCTTTGAAAGCAAAGATGATGTACTCATTACTCAAATCGCACAAGATTATGGAATGGGAGCACCTAGTTTCAACAGGTTGCTTGCAAGCTTAAGAATCCAAAGAAAAGTAAATAATCAATGGATTCTTTATAGCAAATATCAAGCTAAAGGATTTATCAAAAGTCGTACTCATTCCTTCGTTGACAGTAAAGGACAGATGCGCACGAACATTACAACAACTTGGACTCAAAAAGGTAGAGAGTTTTTATATCGCAAGTTGAAAAAAGCTGGTTATCTTCCAGAAATTGAGCGGGAAGATATGGCATAGGAGGTACGCAATGCAACAGGTATTAAACGTAACAGCTACAATTCCTGTGGCAATTCCAGAGGATAAAATTTTAATTGACAAAGTTGAGTATCAAGAACTTAAAAACAAAGATTTTGATGGTTGGGTGGGGATGGCAACTTTTATAGAAAAATCTAATCGCTCTCGGACCACAATCAAAAAAGTTCTAACTCGACCTGAGCTTATCAAAAGTTTATCCGTTGAGAATGGTGGCTGGGTATTTTATCCATCAGATGCAGGCAAATGGTCATTTCATTATAAAGAAATGATGGAATTTATCAACAATGAGTTTTATCAGAAATACCAAGGGGGGAAAATTTAATGCTCTGGAGAAAAATAAAAAGCTCACTTGGCAGAGTGAGCGAGTAGAAATTTAAGAAATATTCTACTCCAATTATATCACAAATAGGAGAAAAAATGACAGAAAAAAATGACCAACAATATCAGTGGTTCTGCAACCACCGCGACGAGTTTACAGCCGTCATTGCTGAAAATCGCAGATTAGTACAAGAAAATCGCGAATTGAATGCTTATAGAGAAGCGTGGCTCTTGGACCACAGATTTGACCGATTTAAATTGATTACAGAACTTGTCTAAGAAAAGGAGAAAACACAAATGACAAATGAAATTCAAAAAACAAGCTCTACAATGGCTACACCAGCCCAATATTTCGGGGCAATCAATATCAAACAAAAGTTTGAGGATGTCCTTGGAGACAAGAAAAAATCTGAAAGTTTTGTAGCCAGCGTCCTCGCAATCGTAAATGATACGCCAGAGCTGAAAAAGGTTGATAACAATTCGATTATGGCAGCCGCAATGAAAGCCGCAGTGCTTGACTTGCCTGTCGAAAAAAATCTAGGCTTTGCTTATGTCATTCCATATTTTAACACTAAAGAGCATCGCCATGAGGCTCAATTTCAAATTGGATATAAAGGCTTGATTCAGCTGGCGCAGCGTTCAGGTGTTATATCTAAGATTTCTCGTGGCATTGTTTATGAAAATCAATTCAAATCTTACAATCCACTTGATGAAGAATTAGATGTTGATTTTTCTATTGAGGGTAGCGGTAATGTTGTTGGCTATTTTGCAAAACTTATCCTTGTCAATGGCTATTCACATCTTGTTTATTGGACAAAAGAACGCGTTGAACGGCATCGCGACAAATTTTCTAAGGCAAAAAGCTTTGGTCCATGGAAAGATAATTTTGATGCAATGGCTCTAAAGACAGTCATCAAAGAACTTTTGAAAGATGCGCCGATGGCTTTACAAATGCAGATTCGCGAAGATGGAACGGTTGGTAAAAGCGATGTAGAACCTAAAGATGTTACTGGTTCAGAAAACGAGGATTTACTTACACTTTCTGACGATGACTTGGATAATCCAAGCAAAGTCAATGAGGATGGCGAAATTGTGGATGGAGAATTTGCTGACGAACTTTTCCCTACTAAGAAGGCCTGAATATGAGAGAACATTTAAGTTTTTCTGCACTCAAACAATTTTCAGATTGCGAAGCAGAAGCAATCGCATGTTTTACAGGAAAATGGAATCATAATTTAGAATTTTCAAAGTCAACTCATGATGCGTTGCTTGTTGGCTCTTATGTCCATAAATTTTGGGAAGGGAAAGCAGCATTTGATGAATTTATTGCTGAAAATGATGCAGAAATGATTGCTAAATCTGGGAAAAACAAAGGACAACTCAAATCTGATTTTGTAATTGCAGGATCAATGATTGCAAAAATGAAACGAGACCGTTTGTTTTCAAAACTTTATCAAGGAGATAAAGAATTTGAATTACGAGGGCAAATCAATGGGATTGAATTTCTTGGATATGCCGATTGTTTAAATATGCAACTTGGACGATTTATTGATATAAAAACAATTCGTGGAAATTTGCAAGACAAAGAATGGTCAGAAATTGAACATAGAAGGGTGCATTGGATTGAAGCCAAAAAATATCATTGGCAAATGGCTATTTATCAGCATTTGCTAGAGCAGATTGTAGGAATTCAAATGAAACCAGTGATTTATGCCGTGACGAAAGAAGAATATCCTGATAGTGCAGCTATTCGCTTTCCACAGGAATGGCTAGATGAAGCACTGATAGCCGTCTGTGATGAAGTTGATAAATATATCGAAGTGCTTGACGGAAGACCGCCAGAGCGATGTGAGAGGTGTAATTACTGCAAATCAACGAAGATGAATCGTGGAGAAATTTTCATCACAGATTTAGTTTAAGCAAATGAGCTGGTCGTATTCTCACTAAAAGGCGCTAGAGAAATCCAAATCATGCGTTTTGGACGAGCGCGTAAAGATTCTCTATTTAGTCAATGCTTGGCGCTGATGCAATGAGCTCAATACAGGAATAGTCGCACAAGGTGCTAGCATTCCAACCAAGCGTATTTTTAAGAAATGAAAGATTTAAAATGGCACAAAGAAGAATGTTTAGCAAAGAGGTTACTACAAGCGATTTATTTGTAGATATGCCTTCATCAAGTCAACTTTTATATTTTCATTTGGGCATGGAAGCGGATGATGAAGGATTCATTGGGAATGCTAAGATGCTTAGTAGAGCTTATGGAGCAAATACTGACGATTTAAAACTTCTTGAAGCTAAAGGCTTTATCATTGTTTTTCCAAGTGGCGTGACTGTTGTTAAAGATTGGAATTTGAACAACCAAATTAGAAAAGACCGTCTAAAATCAACTATCTATACAGAAGAAAAAAATCTGTTAACCGTTGATGTTAATGGCTCCTACCTTATTGGCAACCAACTGCCAACCAAACTGCAACCAACTGCCAACCAAATGTCCGCACAGGATAGTATAGGTAAGGATAGTATAGATAAGATTAGAGTAGATATAGATAATTCTGTTGAGTTTGACGAGTATTTTAAAATTTTCACTGATTTTGCAAAAAAGAACGTGAATAATCGTTCTAGGGCTATGCAAGAGTTTATCAAATTACCACCGTTTCAAAAAGAACAGGCGATTATCGGTGCTAGAAACTACGTGAAATCATATGAGCTTAGCGGAAATAGTGTGCAGTATAGCAAAAATGCAGCCACATTTCTTGAAGAAATGATTTTTACGAATTACCAACAAGTTATTATACCTGAACAGAAATCAAGTGGTGCTAAAGTTGTTAAATCTGCTCCCAAGTGGTCAAATCCTGACTATGTTGAGACGACTAGCCTTGAGGAACAGGCGGAATTTGAGAAGTACAAAAAAGAGCGAAAAAAGGAATATTCCAGAGATGAAATTTACAATCAACATTGAACCAATGGCAAGCCCTCGCCCGAAGTTCAGCAATCGCGGCGGCTTTGTCAAAGCCTATATGCCAAAGGATTATATGAACTGGAAAAAGCAGTTTTTGCTTGCTTGGTCAATTTACAGATCTGAAAAGCTGGCGCAGGGTAAGCCGCTATCTGTCAAGATTGGATTTTTCATCAAGCCGCCTGACAGTATCGCCAAAGTGAAAAAGAACGCCGCGGCACTTGAAGCGGAGACAATGCCAGTAGTCAAAAAGCCCGACATTGACAACCTGCAAAAATCGGTACTTGACGCGCTCAACGGCTATGCTTGGCATGACGATAACCAAATCTCAGACATTTACGCGAAAAAGCGTTACAGCTTGAGACCAAGGGTTGAGATAGAAATAGAAAGCATGAAATGAGGAATATTTTGACATCTAAACCAAAATACAAAGAACGCGCGATGCAGCGCAGAGGTACGCCAGAGACTTACCACGAAGAAAATAAACTTCGTGAGCAAGAAGGCAAAGAATTTAGAGCAGAGTGGAAAAAGCAGATGCACGAGATTTTCAAAAAAGCGGGTGTTGATAAATGATTAAAAGACGGTTGAACAATTGACAAATCTAGAATGTCTGAGAGATGGTCTAAATTGCAATTTTCACGCCAAATTAGCGCGTTTAAATCAGTTTTGGATAGATTATACCTGAACACGTTAAACGTTCAAATTCAGGCTTATATGAGCAAATAGGAGTGGCGATAAAAAATGAGCATAGAAAATATTGAGCCAGTTGCATTTTATGGCAAAGGGATTTATCTCACTAACAATGCAACGAATCGAAGCATTATCGGAAAAGCGACCAAATTTGAAAAGTTGTACACCGAAAAACAAATGGATCAGCACGCAGAAATACAGGCGATTGAATTTGCTGAATATGTGCTTTACAAGCAGCTGCAATCAATCCCAGAAGTGAAAAGGAAAAGACTTGTAAAAGAATATTTTTCAGAATTTATGGAGGCACAAAATGATAAATAAAGAATTTCAGGAATTGCTCAAAAAATATCCAGATGACGCAGTCATTGCAATTCCTTATGAAGATGGAGATACAGAAGTTAGTGGAGTGAAAGATTACAGTCTAAAAGACGATAACATTCTTGAATTAGTACCAGGAGGCTATTTATGACAAATAAAGATCTGCAAGAAAAGCTGAAAGAATTTCCTGATGATGAAATAATCATGTCAGATATTGAAGAATGGGAATATGAAAATCAAAAAATTACTTATCCAGTTTTGAAGTTTATTAGTTTAGGCGTTACGATTTGGGAATCCGCAAGAGGAATAGAAAGCGTGGAGAAATGAAAGATATAAGTGAAATGACTAGAGAGGAGTTCATGGAACTTCCTTACAGAGAAAGTTGGGATAAACCTGTTTTATGCGACAGTTTAGTCATCTTACCACTAGATGAACTGCATGATAGCGGTTATCATCTTATGGATTTTGTGGCGTGCAAAAATTTCGAACCAATATGTAGAGTATCAGGTTGTAGCGACGTGCTAAATATTGACGGAATAGGCGGATATGGCGAAGATCTTGATATTTTCAGAAGATTAGTACAAGCTAAACGCTGGAGCATTGATTGTTTGAAAGAAAGCGGACTACTGCGATTGTTTAGCGGGAGTAACTACGAAATTAAAGTCGGATGTGCATTATCAAATCTTGAAATTTATGGAGTTACATTGGAAAGCGTGGACGAATGACTGAACCATTTAGCAGTAAATTCAAACGGTTCATGAAAGAGCTGTTTTGTTGGCATGATTGGATAAAGCCTAATAAAATTACGTTCTGCAAAAAATGCGGAAAAAACAAATATAAAGGACAATTGAAATGAAAATAGTTGACAATTACAGCAGCTTTGACATAAAGCAGCTCAAAAGCGGTGGTTTTCGGGTATATGCTGACAAAGACATGAAAGCGTACTTTGGTAATCTTCATTGGCGGAAAAGCGCTGATGAAGAATATGCAACAGTTGATGAAGCTAAAGCAGCTATTGATAGATATTGGGAGAGTAGAAAATGACATTTGCAGAAGAATCGAATGAAACAAAATTAATGTTTAAAGCCTATGACGCAAATTTATGGCCGTTGTCTGATGCATCAACTTGGAATAAGAAATGGCGAAAAAAGCAAATTAAGTTTCTTGATAAAGCCGTTTCAAAAGACTTCATCGGTGAAATTTGGCTTGATGATGTTCTAGTTAGGAGCTTGAATGACTAATGGTATCAAAACGCTATCTGATAAATCAAAAGAAGCTGTAAGCAGCTTGCCAAAACTTGCCGACGCGATGAAAACATTTATGGCAAGCATAAAGGGGATTAAAGACGCAGGGAATATTGGCAAAACACTTAGTTCATTGTCAGCCCCTTTGAAGGACTTGACAAAAAATGCAAGCAGCATGAAAACGGCGGGCGACAGCATGAAAAAACTTGCTGACGCTTGCACAGGTTTAAGTAAAACCGCTCCTACGTTGGCAAGTAGTTTGCCAAAAGTGGCAAGTGGCTTGCAAAGTTTTGTTAATACGGTAAAAGGGTTTAAAGATATGCAGGGGGTCAATAAAACCCTTGATAATCTTGCAAAATCTATTAAGGGATTGTCAGACAAGGCGAGCGCGATTAAAACCGTTGGCGATGGTATGACGAAGTTCGGGCAAGGATTGAAACAAGTACAATCATCAGCGCCTGCGGTTACTTCTACATTGCCAAAACTTGTAACGGTGTTGAAAACGTTGAACGCTCTTAAACTTGACGGCATCACTAAACAGCTTGATAAACTCGGCGCGGCGTTGAAAAAAATCAGCTCACAGGGCGGGTCAATTCAAAAAGTCGGCGACGGTATGAACAAGTTCGGTGCTGGCTTGAAAAATGTTCAGGCAGCTGCGCCAGCGGTTACGGCTTCAGTTCCGAAACTTTCAACAGCATTTAAATCACTTGCTTCAATCAATTTGAGTAGTATCAACAAGCAGCTATCCGAATTTGGCAAAAGCGCGCAAACTGCTGGACAAAATTCAGCGGGTGCGGTTGGTAGTGTTAATAAACTTGAAAATTCGTTTAAAACATTATCAACAACAATGACGAACACGACGAAAGTGATTAGTCAGGTCAAAAGTGCGCTTGAAAGTGGTATAAACTCACTTGTCAAGTCGGTTACTGACGGTGTAAATCGAGCAGTTGCTGCGGTTAATAATGGTGTTGGTGCTATGCGTGAAGCTGGCGCAAACCTTGGTAAAGGTTTGGCGCAAGGTATGCAGTCAACACTTGGACAAATTCAACAAGTGGCTGGACAAATGGCGGCAGCGGCGGACGCGGCTGTCAAAGCAAAAGCAGAAATTCACTCGCCGTCTCATTTAATGGCTCGAAATGGTGTGTTCATGGGTCAAGGTTTGCAAGTTGGTATGAAATCAACGTTTGGCGATGTGGCGCATACTAGCGCGCAAATGTCAGAGGTAGCTTTCAAAGCTGCAAATAATGATGTGCCAACGAACAATATCGGCGGTTCAAACATTTCAAATCATTCTAATACCACAAACAGCAAACAAGCTACTTTTAATTTTGGCGACATTCATATTGAAAGTACAGGAAACGCCGAATACGACGGTCAAAAATTGCTGAGCGTGATTGAAAATGAATTGAAAAAGGCGAATGGAATGTCATTATCTTATTAGTAGGAGGGAAAGCATGGCGCATTTAGGCGTTTATTTAACAAATGATAAAGGTCAAGAGTTGGAGTTGCCTGTCGCTCCTGCTGATGTGATGATGACGCTTGGCAGCAATAATACGGTTGTAGATTTGCAAAAGCTGGGCGAGGTTAATCTTTTGGGTGGGGATAAGCTGAACGATGTAAAAATCAGTTCTAGCTTTCCTGTCAACCCAAAAACTGCTAACTATACGACGGCGACGAGCCTTAAAAATAGTGCTGATGATTATATCAACTTTATTAAAAATTGGCGTGCGTCGAAAAAAGCAGGGCGATTGACTGTTTCAACGACTGGCATAAATATCCGCGTTTCTGTTGAGCAATTTGATTATGGCTTTCAGGGCGGAAATCAAGACGAGTATATTTTTGATTTGGAGCTGAAAGAGTGGCGCGATGTTACGGTTAAAACGGTTGTGATTACAAAGCCGAAGCCGCCAGCACCGCCACCACGACCAGCACCGCCAGCTAAGATTGGTATTGGCTCTACTGTGATTGTCAACGGCTATCTTTATGTGGACAGTTACGGAAATGGGCGCGGTTTGTACGAGCAGAACGCTACAAGGAAAATCAACTTTATGGCGGCTGGGCGTTCTAAGCCTTATCATGTAACTTTATTAAATGGTGGTTGGCGTGGCTGGGTGGACGCTTCGGCTGTGAGGTTGGCATAATGACAATTACGAATTTTACAGTTTCAAGGGTTACGCCGAATACGGCGATTACTACGGTTTATGATATTGCTCAAATGGTCTCTAAAATTCAATGGGTAACGGATATGAATTTCAGCGCAGGGCAGCTCAATTTTTATATTAAAAATGCGAGCGGCTTTAAGTTACAGCTTGGCGATATGATTGATTTTCATTGGGATAATACTAAGGTTTTTCATGGTCGGGTGTTTGATATTCAGTATGACAGAACAGAGGTTTTTCAAGTTTTGGCTTATGATAGTATGCGCTTTTTGAAAAATGAGGATACTTTGGTTTTTCCTGTCGCTACGGCGCGGCAGCGTTTCGAGCGAATTATGCAAACGTTCGGCGCTAGTGGTTCTAATCTTGCTATTCCTTATCATTCAGTCTCTGATGACGGTTATAAACTGCCTGCGGAGGTGTGCGACGGTAAGACTTATTGGGATATGATAAGCTCTGCTATCAATACAGTTGAGCAAGCAACCAATCAAGAATATTTCTTGCGCGCCAATTATGATACGGTGGAATTTGTCGGGGCTAAGGACACGCAAACAAATATTTTACTTGGCGACAATTCGCTGGTTGGCGATTTCACTTTTGAGCTTAATCTTGACAATTTGTACAATGCAGTCAAAGTCGTTCGCTCTGATAGTCAGGCGAATAATCGTACTTCGTACACGACGCAAGAAGCGGCAGCGGCAAATAGTATTGATTTATATGGCAAGCTGCAAAAGGTGGAGAGTGCGGACTCAAACGAAAACAGCGCGCAAATGCAGGCAAAGGCTACGGCATTACTGGCGCAGTTGAACCGTGTGCAAGATATTATTACGTTGACTGGTGCAGTTGGAAATATCAATATTCGCGCTGGACAGCGTTTTTTCTTGTACATGGATAAATTGAATAATATCGGCTATGGACAACAAGAAGCAATCGCTGATACAGTTACACATTATTTTGATGCAGCGTGGACGATGGACGTGAAAGGACGGTGGTATAATGGCGCAAACTAATCAGTTGCCAACGAAACAATCAACTAAGGCTGGCTCGTGGCTATTGAGTATGATGAAAAGTCAGGGCGGCTCGGACAGTAATTATGCCGATGTGCTTTATGGTGTCGTTACTTCTGTCAATCCTATTGCGGTTCAAGTCGGCAATAATATGCCGTTGACGGATGATTTTGTTGAGACTGGACGATTTGGCGTTGAGCGGACGGTTGAACTTAATGGAGCTGAGGTTACGATTAAGGAAAGTTTGTCCGTTGGGGATAAGGTTTCTTTGGTGCGCGGTCATGGCGGCAATCGTTTTTATATCATGGATAGGAAGTGAGAAAATGGCAGATACAACACAAGATTTAGTCGTCATTCCCTCGCTGACTTATCAGGTCAACAATGGGCGCATTATTGGCAAGGTTGACGGTATGGACGCGATGAAACAGGCTATTTTTAAGATTTTGAACACGGAGCGTTTTATTTTTCCGATTTATTCCGACCAGTACGGCAGCGATGTGAATGATTATATTGGCAAAGATATAAATTATTTCATGGCTGTTATTGGCGATGTGATAAAAGAGGCGTTGCTTGCTGATGACAGGGTAATTGATGTTACTTTAAACAGCTTGACGCAAACGGATAAGCAAAGTTTAACGGCTTCACTTACTGTTTCTACAACGTGGGGGCAAATTGACACAGAAACGGAGGTTAGTACATGATAGGCGACGAGTTCGCGCAATATGACTACAACTATTATTTGAATGAAGCGCTTGGACGTGTGCCAGCGGCTATTGATACGCGTGAGGGTTCAATCATTTATGACGCAATCGCGCCTGTGGCTTATAGTTTCGCTGAAATGGCGATGAATATGCAGCAAGTAACGCTAAATGCTTACACGCAGACGGCGATAGGCGAGTATTTGGACTATAAGGCGGCGGAGCGTGGCACGGCACGACTGCAAGCAACTTATGCGGTGGTTTTAGCTGCTTTTGCAGATAGTAAGGGCGCACCGCTTACGGTTGATGTTGGCGATAGATTTTCTAGTGTGGGCGCAAGCCCTATTTTTTATGCCGTTACAACGGTTTTGCCTAACGGTCAAGCGCAAATTACGGCTGAAACTGCTGGCAGCGTCGGTAATAATGTTGTCGGGCAGCTTTTGCCTGTTACGCCTAACGACCAGCTCGGCAGCGCGCAGATTTTACAAGGGCTTATTCCTGCACGAGATACCGAAGATGATGACACGTTACGCAATCGGCTCTTGACGGCTGATAGTTTCATTTCATTCGGTGGCAATGTGGCGGATTATGTGAATTTCACAAAGGCTTTGAATAATGTCGGCGCGGTACAGGTTTACCCGACTTGGAACGGCGGCGGCACGGTCAAGCTGGTTATTTTGGATAATACGTTTAATGTGCCAAGTCAGGCATTGATTGACGCGACACAGGCAGCGATTGACCCGCTGGATAGTCAGGGCAATGGCTACGGTATCGCACCAATCGGGCATACGGT
>JAJXWC010000040.1 GCA_021781855.1 Bacillota bacterium
AGAAAACTATGGTGAAGCGAGTACCGAACGTGCTAGTCAAGATGAATTTTTCTTAGTTGATGTTGTTGGAAAAACGGAACCAGAACAAGTTACAGAGTACTATCTTTCGCAGATTATTGAAGCACGTATGAGTCAGATTTTTGACCGTGTTCGGCAGGATTTGGAGCGTGGTCGTCATTTTGAAGCACCAGGAGGTGTAGTACTTTTAGGTGGTGCTGCTGCAATGCCTGGTATCGTTGACTTGGCAACAAAGATTTTGAGCCTCAATGCAAGGTTGTTTGTTCCATCAGAAATGGGACTTCGTAATCCTGCTTTTGCTCAAGTTATTAGTGTTATCAATTATATCGGAAATAGAAGCGATATTGATATTCTTGTTTCTCGAGCAATTTCTGGTGATTACACTTATGTTGCGGCAGAACCAGTAGAATCTTATACAATGCCAACTATTCAAACTGCGCCGGCTCCTGTGTCTCAGGCAGTGCCTGAGCAAACTGAACAGCCAACGTTCTACCAAGCGCCAGCTCCTAAACCAGCGGAACCTGAAGAAGATAAAGAAGGCGTTGTTGACCGAATCCGTAATATGTTCGGCAATTTGTTTGACTAAATCACACGAAATATTGGAGAATTAAAAAATGGAATTTTCATTTGATACAGACTTGACAAATGGTGCCGTAATTAAAGTTATCGGTGTCGGCGGTGGTGGCGGAAATGCCATTAACCGTATGATTGAAGAAGGCGTCTCTGGCGTTGAATTTATTGCAGCGAACACAGATGTTCAAGCTTTGCGCAGTTCAAAAGCCGATACGGTTATTCAGCTTGGACCAAAATTGACGCGCGGCCTTGGCGCAGGTGCTCAGCCAGAAGTTGGTGAGCGTGCAGCAGAAGAATCTGCCGAAACAATTTCTCAAGCACTAGAAGGTGCTGATATGGTCTTTATCACAGCTGGTATGGGCGGTGGCACAGGTACTGGTGCTGCACCAATTATTGCTCAAATTGCAAAGGAAATGGGAGCTTTGACTGTTGCGGTTGTGACACGTCCGTTTGGTTTTGAAGGCTCAAAGCGTTCATATTTTGCGACAGAAGGTATCGAAGACTTACGTGCCAATGTTGATACTTTGCTTATTATTTCAAATAATAATCTGCTTGAAATCGTTGATAAGAAAACACCATTGACTGAAGCATTGCGTGAAGCAGATAATGTTTTACGTCAAGGTGTTCAAGGGGTAACAGACCTCATTACGAATCCAGGTATGATTAATCTTGACTTTGCAGATGTGAAAACAGTTATGGCAAATAAAGGCGATGCACTCATGGGAATCGGAGTGGCTTCTGGTGAAGACCGTGTGATTGAAGCAACACGCAAAGCAATCTACAGTCCACTACTTGAAACAACGATTGAAGGTGCTGAAAATGTTCTCTTGAATGTCACTGGTGGTATGGATATGAGCTTGACAGAAGCTCAAGATGCTTCTGAAATTGTTATTTCTGCTGCTGGAAATGACGTCAATATCTTACTTGGTACTTCGATTGACCCTAATTTGAAAGATGAAATTCGTGTGACTGTTGTTGCGACTGGAGTTTCTAAAGACGACGCAGATGCTGCTCTTGGAAATGCACCGCGCCGCGAAGAACTTCCTCGTCAACGCAATATTATTCATAATTCAAATATGGCACACACGCCTGCCAATCGCCCTACACAGAATCAAATGCCTCAGGCGCAACAACCGTCATCAGCATTTGGTGATTGGGATTTGCGGCGTGAAGCTTCTCCTCGTCAATCTGCTGGCAATGTTAATCGTGATGCGTCAAATGTGACCTCATTCACAGGTGTTCCTTCATCTGAAGATGACTTGGACACTCCACCATTTTTCCGCAGAAAATGAGTATTGCTGAAAACGTCAAAAATATATTGAGTAATGTAGATGCGGCGCGCGCTGCATCTTCTTATTCTAATCAGGTTTCAGTCATCGCAGTAACAAAGTATGTTGGAGCAGATTTGGCACGCGAAGTCTTAGAGGCAGGTATTTCACACATCGCAGAAAATCGGACAGAGCTGTTTCTTGAAAAATACGATGCGCTAAAAGATTTGACTCTTTCATCAAACCTCACATGGCATTTGATTGGAAGCCTGCAGCGTCGGAAAGTCAAAGATGTGATTAATCTTGTAGATTACTTTCATGCTTTGGATTCCGTTAAATTGGCGCAGGAAATTAATAAGCGAGCAGAGCATGTTATCAAGTGTTTCCTTGAGATTAATATTTCGGGTGAAATGAGTAAACATGGTTTCACAACTGATGAAGCGTTGGAAAATTTGACCGAGCTGTCAAATTTGGAGAATGTGCAGATTGTCGGTTTGATGACGATGGCGCCATTTGAAGCGACCGATGAAGAGTGTGCGGAGATTTTCAGGAAACTCAAGGTTTTACAGATGAAAATTTCAGCCTTGAATTTTCCGAATGTACCTTGCACAGAACTCAGCATGGGAATGAGTCGTGACTATCAAGTTGCAATTCATGAAGGCGCAACTTTTGTTCGCATCGGACACGAATTTTTCCGCGGTATCGAATGATATTTTACTAAAGAGACGGAACCAAAAATAAGAAAACATGAGGAAATGACTTGGAAAACTGTGAAGTAATTTCCGAAACTACCAAGTTAAGACCTGGAGGAAAAAATGGCCTTTAAAGATTGGGTAAATAATTTACGTGATTATTTTGTTGAAGATGAAGATGATTTTGAAGAGACAGCTTCGCCACGACAAATGCCAAAGCCAACCGTAGTTCCGACTACGCCAAAACCAAGTGTCGAAGAAAAAGCACCTCAGCCAGCCCAGCAGAGCCGACCTGTGCCTCAGTCGATACCCAAACCACAGGTGCAGCAGGCGCCAAAACGCCCTGTTATGCCGAAAGTAAAACCTTTAGAAAAGACAGCAATGAATCAAACAATAACAGCGCAACAGCAGGCTGCATCAGTGATTTCAACGATTGCAATCAAAGAACCTCGCGCTTATTCAGACATTATGGAAGCTGCTCGTATTTTGAAAAATGGCGAGTCTGTTCTTGTCAACTTCAAATTCATGGGCGACAATCAAGCGCGTCGTTCGATTGACTTTATGACAGGTGTTGCGTTCACTCTGGACGGTGATATTCAAAATGTTGGAGGTCAGATTTTCTTGATGACTCCAGCAAATATTACTGTTGATGCAGCAAAAGAAATGTCAATGCTGGCAGGTCAAAGCTTTGAAAGTTACGATTTATACTGATGATTAATATCATTACATCTGTGGCAACTGGACTTAACTGGCTGATTTATGTTTACAGTTTTGTACTAGTTATTTATGCATTACTAAGCTGGGCGCCGAATTTATACCATACGGCGATTGGACGACTTATTGTTCGGATTTCAGAGCCGTACGTTAGCTTGTTCCGGCGGTTGCCTTTACGAATTGCAATGCTTGATTTATCAGTATTTGTCGCTGTTGTTGCGTTGCAATTTATTCAACAATTTATTGTGATTGTGGCAAATTGGCTTTTGCAGCATCTATGAGCGAAGAAAATATTTATCAGCATTTCCATTCTGACGAGCGGCATTTTATTGACCGCTGTTTAGATTGGATTGACCAAGTTGAAAACTCTTATTCTGTGGTGACCACTTATTTCCTTAATCCGCGAGAAATTCAGATTCTGCGGACTTTGGCAAATGCGCGGGAACTTCAGATTTTTTCTAGTCAAGAATTGGCTTTGACAGAGCTGTCAAAAGTGATTTTGGCGCCCGAATACTATGTGTTTGATGAAAATGACTTTGATATGGCTTTGCTGGAAATTCGATTTGCAGCAAAGTTTATCCAAATCTCGCATGCACAGATTTTGGGAACTTTTCTTGGGCAGACAGGTGTGAAACGTCAAGAACTTGGTGACATTATCGTAAATGATGAAGTCGCACAGATTTTTGTCAGTCGACATTTGATAGAACTTTTCAAGTCTATTGATAAAATCGGTCGTGCGGCAGTCAAAATTGAAGAAATTCCTTTGACCGAACTGTCAGAAAGTCAAGAAAATTTTGTTAGAGATGTCGTTCTTGCAGAGAGTTTAAGAATTGATAAAATAATTGCGATTTCACTCAAAATCTCTCGCAATATTGCGACAAATATGATAGAATCAAATAAGGTTAAAATCAATTATCTCGAAATAAATAAAAAAGATTTCGCTGTCAATGAGGGCGATTTGATTAGTATTCGTGGTTATGGACGCATCAAAATTGGTCAAATTCTAGGTTTAACCAAAAAGGGTAAACAAAAAGTTGAAGTCGAAATAACCAAAAATCGTAAAAATAAGTGAAAAAGAAAACTGCTGAATGCAGTTTAGCAAAAGGAGTGGCAATGACATTAAACAGCCTAGATATCCAAAATAAAAGTTTTAATCCAAAATGGCGAGGTTTTGACAAACGTGAAGTTGATGAGTTTTTAGACATTGTCGTTCGTGATTATGATGAATTTGCGCAGACGATTAAAGATCAGGAACGTGAATTGAAGACTCTGCGAGAACGTGTAAAGTATTTTGATGATATGAAAGACTCATTGAATAAATCCATTGTTGTCGCTCAAGATGCTGCAGATAATCTCCGTACTCAAGCACAAAATGAAGCTAATAACATTATTACAGATGCTGGACAAAAGAGTCAACTCATCATTGAAGCCGCTAAAAAAGAAGCAGGAAGTATTTTAAATGTTGCCTCTGATGATGCGCGTCACTTGGTGCGGGATACAGATGACCTCAAACGTAAGATGCGTCTTTATCACCAACGTATGACTTCCATTATCGAAAATCAGTTGGCAAGCGTGCAGTCAGAAGATTGGGTTGAGATTTTGCAGCCTGTTTCGGGTGAATATCTCTTTAATCCAGAAGAAAAGCTGCAAGAAATTCTGGAGAACACGAATAATCATTTTGAGGGAAGCACAAAATCACTTGAAAATTCAGATGAAGCAGAAAAGACGAGTGAAATTACAGAGCAACCAGAAACAGTTGAACCTGTAATTGAACCTGAACCTGTTGAAGCAGAACAACCCTCATTTGAGCCTTTCACAAATGCTGAGAGCACGGAAGAAATTTTCCCAGAGCTTGCAACAACCCCAGAACTTCCCATTGCTGATGAGGCCAATGATAAATTGGACGATGAAGCTACAATCGACCTCGGAAGCGAATTAAGTGAACTAAAAGAACATGAATAAATAAAGTGCATCTCTAAAAACTTAGAATGAGCAAGTTCTTCGGGATATCCTAAAGAAATCCCTAAAAATTCGATGAGTACTTTAGATATTTCTGCAAAAAATCAAATCACGGCATGAAAAATAAATTCTCAGCAAGCGGAAGTTGATGTGAGTTTCGCAATCCCTGTTTTTCATTTCATCAGTTGGTTTTACAAATTTTTGGCTGAATGCAAGTAAGTCAGAACGTCCAGCACTCGTTACGTGTTCAGAGTTTCTGTTTATACGGATTTATCTCTAATCTTTTTGCAGATTGAGCAGTCAAACACCCGTTTTACAGAAAAATAAAGGTGGTACCACGGTTTTTCGTCCTTTGCGAAAGCCGTTTTTTTGTTTTTAATGCGATTAAATTTTGTCAATGGTGACAGAATTTACTCACAATAAAAATTGAGAGGTTAGAATGATGAAAATTAAAGATACGCTAAATCTAGGCAAGACAGCATTTCCAATGCGTGCTGGTCTGCCAACGAAAGAACCTGCTTGGCAAGTAGGCTGGGATGAGGCAAAACTCTACCAAAAACGTCAAGAACTCAATGAAGGCAAACCAAGTTTCATGCTGCATGATGGCCCTCCTTATGCCAACGGTAACATTCACATCGGTCACTCGCTCAATAAAATCTCCAAGGATATCATCGTGCGCTATAAGTCCATGTCAGGCTTTCGTGCGCCTTATGTGCCAGGCTGGGATACACATGGTTTGCCGATTGAGCAGCAGCTTGCAAAATCTGGTGTAAAACGTAAGGAAATGGAACGGTCAGCTTATCTTGCGAAATGCCGGGAATATGCGCTTTCGCAAGTGGATAAACAACGCGCGGATTTTAAATCGCTTGGAGTGCTCGGTGACTGGGAAAATCCATATTTAACTTTGTTACCAGAATTTGAAGCGCAAGAAATCCGAGTCTTTGGTAAAATGGCAGAAAAAGGCTACATTTATCGTGGGGCGAAGCCAATTTACTGGTCTTGGTCATCTGAAAGTTCACTTGCTGAAGCCGAAATCGAATATCATGACGTCAAATCAGCTTCGATTTATGTGGCATTCAAGGCTAAAGATACCAAAGGTAAATTACCAGATGATGTAGAATTTGTCATTTGGACAACGACACCGTGGACTATTCCCGCAAATTTGGGGATTTTTACGCATCCCGATTTTGAATATTCAGTTGTAAAAATCGGCGAACGTAAATTTGTTGTCGCAAGTGAATTGATTGAAGAAGTGGCGAAGCATCTGGAGTGGGAAAATCCCGAAATTCTACAAACAATCAAAGGTTCAGAGCTGGATTATATGGTTGCAAAACATCCATTTTATGACCGCGATACACTTGTGATGAATGCTGAATATGTCAGTCTTGAATCAGGTACTGGACTTGTTCATACAGCACCTGGTCATGGTGAGGACGACTATTTCTTCAGTCGCAAATACAAGCTTCCTGTGCTTTCACCTGTTGATGACAAAGGCTGTTTCACAGATGAAGCGCCGGGCTTTGAAGGTGTTTTCTACGACGATGGTAATAAGTTAGTCACACAAAAACTCGAAGAAGTCGGAGCACTTCTTAAATTAGAATTTTTTACGCACAGTTATCCACATGACTGGCGCACGAAAAAACCTGTTATTTTCCGTGCTACACCGCAGTGGTTTGCTTCGATTGACAAGTTCCGCCAGAACATCATGGATGAGGTAGAGCGTGTGGATTGGGTCATTCCGTGGGGCAAAACGCGGCTCTACAATATGGTGCGCGACCGTGGGGACTGGGTCATCAGCCGACAACGTGCATGGGGCGTGCCACTACCGATTTTTTATGGTGAAGATGGCACAGCGATTATCACGCCTGAAACGACCGAGCATGTGGCGCAGCTTTTTGCTGAGCACGGTTCGAGTTATTGGTTCAGTCACGAAGCGAAAGAATTACTCCCTGAAGGTTTCACGCATCCGAGCTCACCAAATGGTACATTTACCAAAGAAAATGACATCATGGATGTTTGGTTTGACTCAGGTTCTAGCTGGAATGGTGTGCTCAATACACGCGATGAACTCAGATATCCTGCTGACCTTTACCTCGAAGGGAGCGACCAATATCGTGGCTGGTTTAATAGTTCTATCACGACTTCTGTCGCTGTCAATGGCATTGCGCCGTATAAAGCTGTGCTTTCACAAGGTTTCGTCCTTGACGGTAAAGGCATGAAAATGTCGAAATCTCTTGGTAATACCATCGGACCTGCTGATGTAACCAAGAAATTTGGTGCTGATATTCTTCGGCTCTGGGTCGCTTCTGTGGATTATGAAAATGATGTCCGTGTGTCGATGGATATTCTTAGTCAAGTCTCTGAAGTTTACCGCAAAATTCGTAACACGTTGCGTTTTCTCATTGCCAATACGAGTGATTTCAATCCGAATGTGGATACCATCGACTACGAAAATTTGCGTGGTGTCGATAAATATATGCTCGTCAAGTTTAATGAGTTTGTCAAGCAAATTCGTGCGGCTTATGAAAAATACAGTTTCATGTCCGTTTACAAATTGGTCGTCAATTTCCTTACGAATGATTTGTCCGCATTTTATCTTGATTTTGCTAAAGATGTGGTTTATATTGAAGCTGCAAAATCGGAAGCGCGTCGCAGCATGCAAACCGTCATGTACATGATGCTAAAAGAGCTAGTGAAATTGCTCGTGCCGATTTTACCGCACACCGCAGAAGAAGTCTGGAGCTATCTTGCATTTGAGCCTGAAACTTATGCCTATCTTGCCGAAATGCCTGAATCTCGCGAATTCGCAGGTTCCGACGAGCTTTTGAGCGATTGGGAAGCTTTCTTTGATTTCCGAGATAAAGTCCTAAAAGCCCTCGAACAAGCGCGTGAAGCAAAGCTAATTGGTAAATCATTAGAAGCGCATGTAACAGTTTATCCAAATGAAGTGACTCGAACGTTGTTGAATGCGCTTGACGAAAATATTGCTCAGCTTTTAATTGTTTCTGATTTGACCATTTCGTCAAGTCCAGCAACTGCTGAGGCAGTTCAATTTGACGATGTTGCTGTACTTGTGGAACATGCTGTAGGAGAAGTCTGCGAACGTTGTCGCCGGACAGATGTGACCGTTGGAACAAATCACAATGCGCATCTTCATATGCTTTGTGCGCATTGTGCAGAGATTGTTACAAATGAATTTTCAGAGGTTTTGGAAAAAGGTTTTGAAAACTAAATGAAAAAAGACGTCATTTAGGAAGAGACTCACATTCCAAGACTGTTCAGATGAGTCCGAGACTTATTTAGTAGGAGTTTCAACTCCTACTAAATTTGGGAAATAATCTTTAGATGAAAAGACTAAGCGACCTGTAAAGTATCTGGAGTCGTACCAGTCTGCTTAATCAGTCAAGTTGTACCGAAAGTCAATCTCGCTATATGCAGATTAAGAGAACAAGCTTCTTGTCTTTCGTAGCACGCGCTACTGAGATAAGATAATCAAAAAATCCCTCATTCTAAAAGATGAGGGATTTTTTTGCCAGAAACACTTTATTAGTCTTAAAGTACAGTTGCCAGAACGCTGACAAGTGTCAGAACAAGCATGATAATTACAAAAACAAAGACGATTTTTTGAAAAGTGCTTTTAGGTTGTTTTTTATAAGCCATTTTGTGATTTTTCTCCGATTATTTTATAATAATTTTTCTTTTTCCTTTTTTGCAGCAGCGGCATTGAGTGCTTGAATATTTCCTTGCGCCTTTGCAGCCGCATCTCCTTCGGCA
Source organism: Bacillota bacterium (assembly GCA_021781855.1). Classification (GTDB taxonomy): domain Bacteria; phylum Bacillota; class Bacilli; order Lactobacillales; family Streptococcaceae; genus Lactococcus. Next base: position 8,999 of record JAJXWC010000040.1, read on the forward strand.
CCAGCCAGTAAATCTTTAGCCGTTCCTTGCTCCAAAAATTTGGCAAAAGGGTCTTCTTTTAACTTATTTTTCAAGGTTTCCTCAGAATTGTTGACTGCATCAACTGTTGAAACACCCAAAGTGTCCATTAATTCATCAAAATCATCTCTTTTTTTAAAGGTTAATCCCATGATTTCTCCTCATTCCAATCAAAATTTAGCCTAACAAGTGGATATCAATTCCTCACTGTGCAGGCGGAAGCTTTGCTTTCGTTCTACTAACATTAATGAAGCCTTCACTTACTTCAATCTGTTCCTGATGAACAATTACTATTGTATATTTTACTACAACATCGGAAAAATTACCAGATAGATAAAAAAAATAGATATAGGACTGGTAGAACTTGCAATTTAGCGAAAAATCAGCTATAATAATCAAGAACGGTAGATTGTGGCGACACAGCCTGCCTATTTAAAACTATTTTTTTCTAAAAGGAGACATTTTTAAAATGGCTAAAGCTGTATACGATCGTAGCAAACCACACGTTAATATCGGTACTATTGGACACGTCGACCACGGTAAAACTACTTTGACTGCCGCTATCACTAAGGTTCTTGCTGAAAAATATCCTTCAGCTACAAACGTTGTAAAAGACTATGCTTCTATTGATGCTGCACCTGAAGAACGCGAACGCGGTATCACCATCAACACAGCTCACGTTGAATACGAAACTCCAGCACGTCACTATGCGCACATCGACGCACCAGGTCACGCGGACTACGTTAAAAACATGATTACTGGTGCTGCCCAAATGGACGGTGCTATCCTTGTTGTTGCTGCAACTGATGGTCCTATGCCTCAAACTCGTGAACACATCTTGCTTTCACGCCAAGTTGGTGTTAAATATCTTATTGTGTTCTTGAACAAAGCTGACCTCGTTGATGATGAAGAATTGATGGAACTTGTTGAAATGGAAGTTCGTGACCTTCTTACAGAATACGACTTCGACGGCGACAATATTCCATTCGTAGTTGGTTCAGCTCTTGGAGCTTTGAACGGCGAAGAAAAATACGTTGATGCAATCGTTGAACTTATGAACATTGTTGATACTTACATCCCAACTCCAGAACGTGATGTTAACAAACCATTGCTTCTTCCAGTCGAAGATGTATTCTCAATCACTGGTCGTGGTACTGTTGCTTCAGGACGTATCGAACGTGGTACTGTTAAGATTCAAGATGAAATCGAAATCGTTGGTATCAAAGAAGAAACTAAAAAAGCTGTTGTTACTGGCGTTGAAATGTTCCGTAAAACTCTTACAGAAGGTCTTGCCGGCGATAACGTTGGTGTATTGCTTCGTGGTGTTCAACGTGAAGAAATCGAACGTGGACAAGTTATTGCTAAACCAGGTTCAATCACTCCACATACACAATTTGAAGGTGAAGTTTACGTATTGAGCAAAGAAGAAGGCGGACGTCACACTCCATTCTTCGACAACTATCGTCCTCAATTCTACTTCCACACAACAGACGTTACTGGTTCAGTTAAACTTCCAGAAGGCGTTGAAATGGTTATGCCTGGCGATAACGTTCACATCGAAGTTGACCTTATCCACCCAGTCGCTATTGAAGAAGGAACAACATTCTCAATCCGTGAAGGCGGACGTACTGTTGGTTCTGGTATCGTAGCTAAAATCGACAAATAATTTACTTGAAATAAGATAAATTTGTCTTTGAAAACCGCCAGATTGGCGGTTTTTTTGTTCAGTAGTTATTTGTATTTTCGTACCTCGCTGCGAAAGATGAGAGAGCAAAACTCTCGTCATTTATAGCAGCGAAGCTGCGGAAACAGTTATGTTCCCGCTATTTGCAGGTACTTGCTAGGTCAAACTAAAAAAGCTGTTCAATCGAACAGCCTTTTAGTTTAAACAGCATTCTCTTCAAAGACGCCACGGTCAACGAGGGCATCCATTTGAAAATAGAATTTTTGCTGGATGATATCACTTGCATTTTTAAAAATATTCACATTACGCAAGCCAGATTTATCAGTGATTGACATCTTAAAGCCTGTCAAGTCAGGATTTACAATGATGTTTAACAAGAAGCCATTACCTGAGTTTGGAACTTCTTCGAGCATTCGTTTGAACTCAAAATTACCGACTTTGGTTTGCATGAATGTGGTATCTTTCAATGTAAACTTTTTAACGGTTGGTGCTAACGAATAGCTATATTTGCAATCATCAAGCTGTTTTTCAGTTACAAAAGCCATTTTTCCTCCATTATTTTTTCAAAATATTTTTTAAAATTTCGGTAAATCTAATCACTTCATCAACTGTATTCAATTCTGAAAATGAAAGACGAATATTTTCCTTCAGTTTCGGCGAATCTTTACCGTAAACAGCTTCAAGAACGTGTGACGGTTCAACAGTTCCAGCAGTACAAGCAGAACCTGTTGAGATTGCAACACCAGCCATATCCAATTTTGTGAGGAGCAAATCGTGATTTTGGTGAGGAAAACCAAGATTTAACACGTGCGGCATGGTTTGACCAAACTCATTTTTGTAGAAAACAATCTCTGTCAAATTTGATAAAGCAGTCAAATTTAGCTTTTTTACGTATTGAAAATTTTCGTCCATCTTCTGTACCGAGATTTCCAATGCTTTTGCCATACCAACAAGCGAAGCCAGATTTTCTGTACCTGCTCGTCTTTTATCTTCTTGTTCACCGCCGTGGATAAGTGCATCAAACTGTAAATCACTATGATATAGAAAACCAACACCTTTGGGACCATGAAACTTGTGAGCAGAAGCGGAAAGAAAATCAATACCCAAGTCACGTGGATGAATGGGGATTTTTCCCATGACTTGTGTGGCATCAACATGAAAAGCTGCTTGGTGGCTAGATAATAATTTTCCTACTTCAGCGACAGGAAGAAGCTGCCCTGTCTCATTATTTGACCACATCATACTCACTAAAATCGTATTTGAGCGTAAATTTTGTGCAATAAGTTCGGCTGAAAAACTTCCGTCTGCAGCAGGCTTGACAAAAGTCACTTCGAAACCGTACCGTTTTTGCAGATATTTCATTGTATTAAGCACAGAAGGGTGTTCAATCGCCGTTGTCAGCAAGTGATTACCCTGAGCACGATGTGAAAGAGCAAAACCGATGAGTGCCTGATTATTTGCCTCGCTCGCACCTGAAGTAAAAATCACATTGCGTTCAGGAACATCAAGCACACGTGCAATAGTTTTACGACTTTCTCGGACAACTTGTGAAGCCTTGCGCCCAACTCCATGAATACTGGAAGGATTACCAAAAACAGTAGTTAAATTTTCAGTCATTGCTTCCACAACCTCTGGTAAAACGGCAGTTGTTGCTGCATTATCTAAATAAATCATTTTAATTTTTCCTTACAAAATCACATTTAAAGTGGCTATCTTATCCGCTAGGGATTTTTTCGCTCTCGAATGTCAACGCACAATCAGACTATCCATTAGTTAGGAGTATAAGATTGATAAAGCGGGTAAATAATCCGAAGAACGAAGATAGCACGCACTTGTTAGGGTAAAATGATTCAGTTATAAATCACTTTAATTTTGTGGTTTCTCATGTTCAAAAAGTGGTGAAACTGGGCGTCCTTCATGGATACGCAAGATTGCATTTGCCAAATATTCGGCGGCGCTTAACCATTTTACATTTGCTGGTTTGCGATGGTCGGTTACTACAGAATCGGTGACTAAAATTTCTTTAATTTCAGATTTTTCCAGAATATCAGCAGCATTGACGGTAAACAAACCGTGACTGGCTACCATATAAATCTCGTCAGCTCCAGCTGCTTTGACTACTGCAGCGGCATTGGCAAAAGTGACACCCGTGTTCAAAATATCGTCAATCAAGATAACTTTTTTATCTTTGACATTACCAATTACGTAGCCGTTTTCGCGGTGCTTATCATCATCCTCATAATCGACAATCGCAATTGGAGATTCCAAATATTCAGCGAGTGAACGTGCACGTTTGATGCCTGAATTTTTGGGAGCAACAACGACAACGTCATCACCAAATAAGCCGGCTTTGCGATAATAATCAGCAAAAAGTGGTACGGTAAATAAATTATCCACAGGAATATCAAAGAATCCTTGAACTTGAACAGCATGTAAATCCAATGTCAGTAAACGACTTGCGCCCGCTTTCACAATCATGTCAGCTACTAATTTTGCCGTAATTGGCTCACGTGAAGTTGCTGTGCGGTCTTGACGAGCATAGCCAAAATAAGGCATGACAACGTTGACAGAGTGAGCAGAAGCACGTTTGCAAGCGTCAATCATAATCAATAATTCCCAAAGATGGTCGTTTACAGGACAGCTCGTTGATTGAACGATGAAGACATCACGACTACGAACGGATTCCTCCATGTTAATCATAATTTCGCCGTCAGAAAATTGTTTTGAAGTAACTTTCCCCAAAGGGACACCAGTGAATTGGCTGATATGTTCAGCTAGAGCAGGATTAGAAGTTAATGCAAAGAGCTTCAAATGTGAATCAGAGTAAACCACGATTTTTCTCCATTTTCCTATAATTGTATATTATCATTTTATCAAAAATCTTGCGGAAATAACAGCATGATTTGAAAATACTTGAAAAAATCTGCTTCCATTTATGAAAAATAATGAAAAAATGTGAAGTTTGTGAAATTTCAAGTTTTTTCTTGACAAATTAACTTAATCGGAGCATAATAAATTTGTTGAAAAATTGGATATCCGAAGCAGATGTCCCAAAAGGAGAAACCTTATAATGAAGAAAAATGTTAAAGTTGGACTGCTTTCTACTGCAACGCTTGCAGCAGTGGCTGCCGGCAGCCTTTTTGTTAGTGCTGTCACAACAACTAACGGCACTACAGTTACAGACACTCAAACAGGTCCTACAACCGCCGGTGTTTACACTGGAACGATGAAGCTTACTGTGCCCGAAGTTGTCCGCGTCAATTTGGGAAGTGCTGTCTCACCAACAACGCTTAATCCTGTTTTGACTTACAGCAATGGAAAGATGGATACAGAAACAGGCGGAGTAGCCGGCGATGGTTCAGGAACAAAGACGTTGCCTGAAGCTCCAGGTAAACACGAGCCTATTTATAATCTTTCATCGCTTGACCCAAACAATGTTCTTAATACGGCAAAAGCTGGTGCTTACGGCGTTACATTGACTGGTAATGCAGCTGGTGGTTCGGGTGACCAGACTGTTGCTGCGACTAATTTGCCAAATACGACGGTGAATTCAGTCGTTATTGTTGAGAGTTCAACGACAACAACTGATGTTTCGACTGGTGCAACATCTAAAACTGTGAATGGTGTTGCTCAAAATGTCACGGCCTTGCTTACCCTCACTACTCCTAAAACAATCGTAATTCCTGTTGGAAGTGCTACGGATAGTTCAACGCTTTTGAAGGCAATTAATCCAGCTTTGACTTACGGTAACGATGTCATGGGAACGAAGATATTGCCCGAAGGTCCTGGCAAGCATGAACCAATTTATACACTTTCTGGAGCGGTTGATTCGAGCAAAGCAGGCACTTATACTGTTAAATTGACGGCTACCGCAGCCGGTGGTTCAGGAGACCAAACGATACCAGGTACAAAAGTTACCCCTGTATCTAATACAATCAGTGTTGTTGTGGGGAAAGCTGCTCCTACTCCTACTCAACCCGTTCCTGCTGTAGCAGTTTATCGTCTTTATAATAAAAATACTGGCGAACATTTTTATACAACAAGCCTTTACGAAGCAAATGCTGATGTAAAAGCAGGCTGGAAGTCTGAAAATGTCGGTTTCAATGCTCCTAAAACGGGAACAGCAGTTTACCGTATTTACAATCCGAATTCAGGGCTTCACCTTTACACTACGAGCTCATACGAATACGGACAACTTGCAAAAGCAGGCTGGCGCAAAGAAGGTATAGCTTTCTACTCAGATACAACTAAAGGAATTCCTGTTTATCGGGTTTACAATCCAAATGCAGGGGAACATGTTTATACAGAAAGTGCTTATGAGGCCTCTCAGCTTGTAAAAATAGGTTGGAAGTCTGAGGGAATAGCTTGGTATGCTTCAAGAGAAAAAGTAGCAACACCAACTTTGCCAAGCACACCTAGTACACCATCTACACCTACCGCTCCCGATCAAACTCAGTCT
>JAJXWC010000215.1 GCA_021781855.1 Bacillota bacterium
ATCTAATAATCAAAAAAGAATTAGAGAAAATAGAACAGCAAGAGAACATTGAGATACTCTATGCCTGTGAAAGTGGCAGTAGAGCTTGGGGTTATGCTTCTTCGGATAGTGACTATGATGTGCGTTTTATTTACAAGCCTTACCACAACTTCCTAACATAACATATACCGACTTAAATCAGTTTTTTCTCAAATGGATTGGAGAATAATATGCTAAACCTCATCGAAATCCGCCGTCAGCTTCACCAAATTCCCGAAATCGGCTTACAAGAGCAGGAGACACAGCAGTGTCTGCTCAAAGCCATAGGCAAGCTCCTTACTGACAAACCATTCGCTGAACTCAAAACATGGCGTACAGGCATTTTCGTGATGCTCCACGGGACGCTACCCTCAAAGACGATTGGCTGGCGCACTGACATTGACGGGCTGCCTGTTGAAGAACAGACGGGCTTGCCCTTTGCCAGCAAGAACGGCAAAATGCACGCTTGCGGACACGACATCCACATGACGGTAGCACTCGGATTACTGGAGAAGCTGTCCGAAAAGCAGCCACAGGAAAATCTGCTCTTTCTCTTTCAACCCGCCGAGGAAAATGAAGCAGGTGGCAAACTCATGTATGATGAAAAGGCATTTGGCGACTGGCTTCCAGACGAATTTTACGGCTTACACGTTCGTCCAGATTTGAAAGTTGGTGATATCGCGACGAATACGCACACTCTTTTTGCAGGGACGTGTGAGGTTGAGCTGACCTTCAAGGGCAAGGGGGGGCACGCTGCATTTCCCCATGAAGCCAATGATGCACTCGTTGCAGCGAGTTATTTCGTCACACAGGTGCAAACGATTGTCAGCCGAAACGTTGACCCTCTAGGTTCTGCCGTCGTTACTTTCGGCAAAATGGAAGCTGGGACAACCAATAATATTATTGCAGAGACAGCCTTTTTGCACGGCACGATTCGGACCTTGACTCAAGAAATGAACCAACTCACGCAAAAACGGCTGACCGAGATTGCCCAAGGCGTTGCGAGCAGCTTTGGCATGGAAATTGACCTGAAACTCAAGCAAGGCGGCTATCTTCCCGTTGAAAATAACCCTCAGCTCGCTCAAGAACTCATGACTTTCTTTGAGCAAGACCGCACCGTTCATCTGATTGATATCGCACCTGCCATGACAGGCGAAGATTTTGGCTATCTCTTATCTAAAATTCCCGGTGTGATGTTCTGGCTTGGTGTGGATAGTCCAGCACCACTTCATTCAAACAAAATGACACCAGACGAGCAAGTCCTTGTTTTTGCCGTCGAAGCCATTAGCAAATTCTTGAAAATGAAAGTAAAAAGCTGAGAGATTTTCAGCTTTTTTCATAAAAATAGATAAATTTACTAAAAAAATCGTGATAAATTCTTGACAAGCAGAAAAAGTTAGAGTATATTAAACTTATGAGGAAAATTCAGAAAGTTTTATGAAATTTTCGTATACAGGTGCAGGCGAGAGTCACCGGTTGCGCAGCCGCCCTCATCGCTCAAAAATTGCGGTACGTACACTTAGAAAGTAGGTCAATCGAAATGAAAAAAATGTCGTCGTAGGCTTGGTCATTCTCCGGAAGTCCAAGCTCACAGTGAGCTTTTTGTTTTGGCATCAAAACAAAATATTTCAATGGAGAAAAAATCATGAAGAATATTAAATTTTATACCGTTGCATTCTTGAGTGTTGCTGTCATTGCTGCTGGAACAGCAGTGTCAACATCTGTTTCTGCAGATACTGTTACACCTTTGGTTAAAGAACAACAAAATTACAAAGATACTTTATCTATTCCCATTCTGTATGGTTGGAAAATTGTCAGTATCTCGTCATCTGGTGATGGATATGGTGCTTGGAGATTGGGACCATCGGGAAGAGGACCAGGGCAGATTACATTGAGTGATTCGAATTCATCTAGCATAGGATATAGCGCAACCATATCTGGTTCCATAAAAACTCCGACAGATGAGATAGGCTCAAGTGTAGGTGTCAGCATAAACGTATCAAAATCACATTCGGTTTCATATACTGTAAATTTGACTTCAAATAAGATGATACAAGTGGAGTATAGACCACATTACAAAATTGAAAAGGTTACTCAACGTGAATATCTTATTTCCCCGACTACTTTAGCAACATCGAATACTGCAGTAGCTTATGTTAATGTGTTTGAGAACTGGCAATATAGTTATTACACGATAAATTAAAGGTTAAAATATATGAAAAAATTATCAATCATCTCCATATTTACCGGTCTGGTTTTACTTTTTGTTCTCCAGTTGGTAAGTTACATAAATGCCCTATTTATCCAGTACGGATTATATGGCGGAAATTACTTTGATTCGAACGCTCTTTTGAAAACACCACTAATTGTGATTCCTACTTTGTTTATCATTGCAGGTATAGCAGGTCTCGTCTATGAATTTTACAGAATAAAAGACAAAAAATGAAAAAATTTTATCTAAATTGGGCGCTGATTATGCTTTTAACGACATTTGTGATTTGCTTTGTTGGCTTTATCGTTGGTATGACGGTTAATCCGTTTAGAGTGACGGGAGCAGAAGCGTCATCCATGTGGGCTTTGTGGACACAGTTATTCTTGCAAAGTGGTGCCTCGTTTGTTATGTTGCCTGCGATTTTTCCATTGGGATTTTCGGCTTACTTCTTTATCAAATGCCGTAAGACACAGGAATGACGATTAGAAAATGGATTTCATAACGAAATCCATTTTCTATATCCAGATGACCATTGATATTTTGAGAAAAAATTCAGTAAATTCTTTTTTCATAAAAATAGATAAATCCTTGCAAAATTAAATTAGGTTTGCTATAATATTCAAGTACGCTTAAAGCACAAGCGCCCGTGGCTCAACTGGATAGAGTACCTGACTACGAATCAGGCGGTTGCAGGTTCGAATCCTGCCGGGCGCATTTAAATATAAATGGAAAGTAACTCAGATTCCCATTTGACTTGCGAACTTGTTCGCTTAGCGAGAATGGAGAGCGTAGCGACAAAGTCGCGGAGGTAGTAGAGCTTGAAGCACTGCTTCAAGGTTGCGAATAAAGATTTACGCAGCAAATCCAACTCTACAGGTGCTTTTTAACTGAGAAACAGACCAACTAATAAACTCTCATAACCTACCCAACCCTACGCAAAGTAGCTCAGCTTGATAGAGTACCTGGTTTCGAACCAGGCTGTTGCAGGTTCGAATCCTGTCTTTC
>JAJXWC010000041.1 GCA_021781855.1 Bacillota bacterium
AAAGGTTAGGGTTGCTAAGCTGAAATGACTCCTTCATCAGTAGGACGAAAATAGAAGTTTGCCATTCCGACCATCAATTTTAGCAGCGTAACAAAGATGGACAGTTAAGGTCGCAGATAGAGCGCGCGAAGCTCTCATCTTTCGTAGCACGAAGTGCGTAGGTAGCAAGTATTTGCTACGTTAAACTTGTAAGGTTTGTCCTGGATGAATCGTTTGATTTAGCCCAATACCGTTCAGCGCAGCAATATGTTCGGGCGTTGTGCCGTTTGCAACTGCAATCGAATAAAGACTTTCACCAGATTGAACGGTGTGCCCATTTCCTACAGAAGCGGTCGTACTCGCACCTGAACTTGAGCTGCTCCCAAGCTGAATTTGCTGACCAATTCGCAGCGTATTGGCATCTGAGAGTCCATTAAGCGTGCGCAAACTGGATACACTTGTACCATATTGGGCAGCGATTGCGGATAAGCTATCCCCCGCTTGCACCGTATAAGTTCCACTATTTGATGACGATGTTGAACTTGACGAACTGCCACCGCTAAGTTTTAGCGTTTGCCCTTCATGAATTGTATTGCTGTCTGCTAGTTCATTTGCTGCAACAAGCTGGTTGACACTTGTGCCATATTTTAGAGCAATAGATGAGAGCGTATCACCTGCTTGAACAGTGTAATTTCCATTTGACGAACTGGTCAGACTTGCACTACTGTCTGTGCCACTCATTTTCAAGAGCTGACCAATATGAATATCATTTGCACTTGTGAGTCCATTGATTGAAACAATTTTACTGACACTTATTCCACATTTTACGGCAATACTAGAAAGTGTGTCTCCTGCTTGTACACGATAGGCATTGCTTGACGAACCTGTCAAATCACTTGAAGGCACACTTCCATAATCGTAAGCTGTCAAACCAAGCTGCGCAATCAAATTATTCAATTTGGCGGCATAATTAGGATCCGTTGCGTAACGACCTTGCAGCCAAGCTGTAGCATCGAGATAGGAAGAAGCATTCTCACGCCAAGTTCCGGCATAAAGTTTCGAACCACGTAAAAGCTGGGCATGCGCCAAAACAGCATCATAAAGCGAAGAATACGCTTGAAAAGGCTGAACAACGCTCACCATTTGACCATTAACATACTCTTCTGTTGGTAAATAAACGGGTGTTCCTGAATAATATTTTACACCAAAAATATTATTGTAATTGGTTGCCAAATTGCTTTGTCCGTGACTTGACTCAAGAATTCCCTGAGCAATCATAACCGACGGGTAAAGTCCGTATTCATTGGCGATTGGGGTCGCAACACTTGCTAAAGCTTGTACCGAAAGTGCTTCTGTTTTTACAGCGCCTAAAGCTGACAAGGCAACAACTGAAGCGCCTAAAGCGAATTTGTATTTCCCTTTCATTTGCTCTCCTAAATTATTAATCGTTGTGGGTATATAATATAGTATAAAAATTTTATGGTCATTTGTAAAGTAAAATCACTTTCTTAGCCTTTGAAAACGGTTTTTTTGACTAAAAAAAGATTTTACTTCGTTATAAAAAATTTTTATGCCAAAAGGCTAAATTTGTTGTAAAATATGAGTATAGAAATTTTGGAAGAGGTCACAAAATGAGCAAAATTTACGAAAATATCACTGAACTTATCGGCCAAACACCGATTGTCAAATTGCACAATGTTCCTGAAAACTCAGCGGATGTTTATGTCAAACTCGAAGCTTTTAATCCTGGCGGTTCTGTAAAAGACCGTATTGCACTTTCAATGATTCGCGCAGCTGAAGCCGATGGTCGCCTTAAACCCGGTGGCACGATTGTTGAGCCAACCTCTGGCAACACAGGAATTGGTTTGAGCTTTGTCGGTGGCGCTTTGGGTTACAAAGTTGTCATTGTCATGCCTGAAAGTTTTTCAATTGAGCGTCGTAAACTCATTCAAGCCTATGGTGCTGAGCTTGTTTTGACACAAGCAGCCGGCGGAATTAATGCAGCGATTGCCAAGGCTAAAGAATTGGCCGAAGAAAACGGATGGTTCTTGCCATTGCAATTTGAAAATCCTGCTAATCCACAAATTCACGAGGAAACAACGGGCGCTGAAATTGTTGAAGCATTTGGTGCTACTGGCCTTGATGCATTTGTTGCTGGTGCTGGTACTGGCGGCACGATTTCAGGTGTTTCTCATGCCCTAAAAAAAGCGAATCCTGCGATTAAAACTTATGTTATTGAAGCGGCTGAATCTGCCGTACTTTCTGGGGGTCTGCCTGGTCCACACAAAATTCAGGGAATTTCAACTGGTTTTGTTCCTGTCAATCTTGACACGACAAGTTATGACGAAGTGATTCCTGTAAAAAGCGATGACGCAATTTTGACTGCACGCACATTAGGCGGAAAAGAAGGCTTTTTAGTTGGTATTTCTTCTGGTGCAGCCATTTGGGCAGCGCTTGAAGTCGCTAAAAAATTGGGCAAGGGTAAAAAAGTGCTTGCTCTTGCGCCCGACAACGGTGAACGCTACCTCTCTACTGTTTTATACGATTTCGAAGGTTGAAGCAGAGACTTGTTCGGTGAGATTTTCCAGTCTGCTGAATTGAGTTTAGGATGCAACACCTCTTTGATATGAGGTTCTTTTATCCTCTCACTCTGCAGTGCTGGGTTGTTACTGAGATAAATTATTGAAAAAGGACGAACTCAGTTCTTCCTTTTTTCTTGTCAAAATTCGAGAGTCAAAAATGTTTGACATTTTTAATCAAAATCATCATAATAGAAATTGACTTGTTTTCACAAGTTTTCATAACGGAAAAATTTTAGAAGGATAACTTCAAATGAATAAATTTAAAATTGGTGCTTTAGGCGTTTTATCTTTGTCAGCCGTTGCTTTGCTGGCAGCTTGTGGTTCGTCGAATTCATCATCTACTTCAACCACCCGCAATATACAATACAGCTTAAATTCTGACCTTTTGACTTTGGATTCTAGTCTCGCAGCTGATGTCAATTCAATTGACACATTGCTGAATGTTGAATCTGGCTTGGTCAGATTTGACAAAAACGCTCAAGTTGCTAATGACCTTGCACAATCCATTGACATCTCAAAAGATGGTCTGACTTATACCGTCACACTTCGGCCAAACTTGAAATGGTCAAACGGCGACAAATTGACTGCTCAAGATTTTGTTTACGGCTGGCAGCGCACGATTGACCCTAAGACTGGTTCAGAATATGCTCAAGCACTTTATCCTGTAAAGAATGCTCAAGCCATTAACATGGGAAAAGCTCCAGTTTCAAGTCTTGGTATCAAAGCGGTTGGCGACAGTAAACTGATTATCACTTTGGAAGCTCCAACACCTTACTTTGAAAAATTGATGACCGAACAAGCTTTCTATCCACTCAATCAAAAATTCGTTGAAAAAGAAGGAAAAGCTTACGGCACAACCTCTGATAAAACGCTTTACGACGGTCCTTACATGTTTGCCAAAGGGGATAAAGGCTGGACAGGTTCAAATAAAACGTTCTCACTTGTCAAAAATCCTAATTTTTATGACGCAAAATCGGTCAAAGCAAGCGGTGTAACTTATCAAGTCATCACAAATACAACAACTGCAGCTGAACTTTACAAACAGGGTAAACTGGATGTTGCAATTCTTGATACACCCGACCTTGTTGCCGCAAACAAGAGCAATAAGGGCTTCAAAATTCTTCCCGCACCACGTGTTGATGTGCTTGAATACAATCAGACGGGAAAAGTCCCTGCACTCAGCAATCTAAAAATTCGTCAAGCATTAAATTTAGCAACAAACCGACAAGGCTTGCTTGACACAGCAGCACCTTATTTTAGCGTCAATCAGACTGTTACACCGCAAGGACTGGACAAGGCACCAAATGGCGAAGATTTTGCAAAATATGCCGCACAACCTTACACTTATGATGCAACAAAAGCTGCTACACTTTTCAAAGAAGGACTAAAGGAGCTTGGTAAAACATCATTGACCTTAAATCTTGAAGGCGACAGTGACGATGCTTTCCACAAGGCAGCCGTGGATTATCTCAAAGGTAACCTTGAGCAAATACTTCCAGGTCTGACTATTAATGAAGTGCTCGTCCCTAAAGCTCAACGTCTAAAGGATGCGCAAAATGGTAATTTCCAGATTATCGTTTCAAGTTGGGGTGCTGACTACAACGAGCCGTCTGATTTCCTTGGCAATTTCTATACAGGAAGCGCCATGAATGATGGAAAATTCAGTAATTCAACTTTTGATGCTGCTTGGAAAGCCGCAACGACGATGCCCGATATTGCTAACCCAGATAAACTTTATGTAGATTACAAGGCTGGCGAAGCCGCTCTTTATAACCAAGCTAATGTTAACCCTCTGGATACACAAGCTAAACCAATTTTGATGAATCCCAACCTGAAAGGTGTTTCTCAAGTGAATTCGGCAATGATTTATGATTTGCGAAATGCTTATCTGGTAAAATGAGTCATGCATTCTGAGACAAATAATGATTAATAATAAAAAGCCCGCTTTGGATTGAGCGGGCTTTTTATTATTAATGACTCACTTTCTCAAGCGCTTGATAAATTTGCTTAAAAATGGTTAAAAATTGTTCAATTTCTGCCATCGTGTTTGTCGCATCAAGACTGATTCTGACGGCGCTCGTGGCAATTTTTCCGTCAACATTCATCGCCATAAGCGTGCTGGCTGCAGCATTTTTCTTGGACGAACAGGCACTTGTGGTTGAGATGTAGATTTCATATTGCTCAAAAGCATGGACGACAACTTCTCCTCGTACACCGCGTATCCCAAAGGTTAGAATATTCGGCGCAAATTTATCCATTTGACTAAAGAGGACAATTCGGTCGTTTTTGACCAACTCGTCAAAAATGATTTGCTTCATTGCACGGACATGGTCAGCTTTGGCAGTGAAATCAGTCAAAGTCGAGCGCAGGGCGCGTGCCGCAGCCGCAATCCCTGCTACATTTTCTGTCGTTGAGCGTTTATTATTTTCTTGTCCTCCACCATGTAAAAGCGGTGTTAAACGCTTGCCAGACTTGATATAGACAAACCCAACGCCGCGCGGACCGTGAAATTTATGCGCTGAAAAGCTTGCAAAATCAACTCGCTCTGTCAAAAAATCCTGCACAGGAATTTTTCCCAGCCCTTGCACCGCATCAATATGAAACGAAATCGTCGGTTTATCCGCTAAAAGCGCCGAAATCTCAGCAATCGGCTGAATACTTCCGATTTCATTGTTGACCGCCATAACCGATACCAAAATCGTGTCCTCGCGTATCAGCTCAGCCAAATCAGCGACTTTGACAAAGCCGTCAGCATCCACAGGTGCAAAATCGACATCGAAACCTTGGCTCATCAACCAAGCCACCGTATTTTTCACCGCAGGATGCTCAATAGCAGAGACAATAATATGCTTGCCGTAAGGTCGTTTTTCAAATGCAACACCTTTGAGCACCCAATTATCCCCCTCTGTACCACCACTCGTGAAGAAAAGCTCATGAGGTTCAATGCTCAGCAGCTCGGCAATTTGTCTCCGTGAAGCCTCCAAAAGCCGTGTTGCTGTTGTTCCCAAATTGTGTAAACTTGATGGATTTCCCATTATTCGTGTTGCGACATCTGTGTAAGTCCGCAATGCTTCCGGACTCATCGCAGTCGTTGCGCTGTTGTCAAAGTAAATCATTTTTTTGTGTCCTTTATAAATTCAACTTTATCTATTTTAACACAAAATTTTTCTAAAACTCAGTTTCTCAATTTTCGCTTTTCCCGGCGAGCAATATAAGGCAAAATCATTCCCAAGAGGAGCAAAACGACTGGTGTCAAGATATTCGAGAGCAACTGGAACCACCACGATGACGGTGAAGCGCTGTAAGAAATTTTGGGTACCATTCCCAAAACACAGGCAATCGCTGTAAATAAGAAGCACCAAGCCCCCGCAAACATTGCCAAACGTTTTTGCTTAATGAATTTGTATTCCGATTTGAAGTGTTTGACCGCCCGATTGAGCATAATAAAGGCAAAGAAAACCCACATATAACGCATCGGCATCACAATCGAGTTCAGATTAGTCAGCTATTTCACCAGTTCGTTCATATTACCAATTCCGAGCAAAGGCAAGAGAATAATGATACTGACTAAAATTCCTGTCAAAAGATAACCATTTTTCAATGTACCTTTATCCGTTTTTTGCCGAAGCCAACTTGGAATGTAGTCTGGGTTAGCATCTGCAAGTAAAATACGTAAAGGTGCATCAATTGAAAAAGCAAGCGCAGCGATTTGCCCCACTCCATTGGTAAAAGCATAAATCATCATTAAGGTATTTCCCATACCATAATGCTGCCCAAGAATCTGGAAGGCACTATAGGCACCGTTTGCCATCAAATCTTCCGGGATATTACCACTTGAAAAAACCATTCCCATTGCAACCGAACCTAAAATCGCACAAATTCCGACCATCGTGGCTAAAACAATCATCGCTTTAGGAAAACCTTTAGCAGGGTTTTTGATTTGATTAACATAAGGCGAGATTTTTTCGGCGCCTCCTACGGCAAAGACTAACATCGAAATTGTTGTAAAATAGCTAAAATCAAATTTAGGCAAATAGGATTTAATATCCGTCATATTCGCTGTTGCAACATGAAAATCTGAAGTCAAGCCTGGCGCAAGCACAGCCATTAGAATGAAGAGCAAAGACATCACAAACATTGCTGTACCTGCCAATCCACCAATGACTTTAAGCGTATTCAATCCTTTTGTTGAAAGCCACAGGAAAGCTAAGAAAATCACAAGCGAGAAAATGGCAACAAGTGCAACGGATAAATCAGCAACCAGTTTTCCGTTTCCCTGAGTAATCCAGCCAAACGCAATTAAAATTGCTTGAGGTTTTTGAGCCAGATAGGGAATATGCACCACCCAATAAGTCCAAGCTGCATAATAAGCCAGTCGCTTTGTTGAAGTATTTTCCACCCAAGAGCTGACACCACCGCTACTTGTTTTAAAAGTCGACCCAAGTTGCCCAACAATCAGCGCATAAGGCACAAAATAAAGTGCCAAAATCAAAACCCACGAAGTAACTACTGAAAGCCCTTGCTGTGCGTAATTATTGACTACATTTCCCATTCCCCATACCATGTTAAAGGCAATGAAGGCGACTGTGAACCAGCCAATCTTTTTTTCATTCAAAATTAAATACTCCTATTTTTTATCTTAGTAGTTCTTGTCATCTTCATACTCCGTGATAAAAAGGCAAGAACTTTACTCTCTTTATCTCAGCAGTGCGTGCTATCTACGCACTTCGTGCTACGCTGTCGATGCTCGCTATGCCACTAAAGTGGCTAGTCGCAATCGCAATACCCCCGCCTCTACCACGGGTGTCCATTCGCTATATCTCCACTTCATTACGAAAGACGTAAACTTCGTTTACTCTATTCGCAACCTTAACAGCACACCGTGCTCCTAACCTGTCGATTTCACTAACCGACTAAAGTCGCAAGGCGAAATGGCTGGGTGGTGGGATAAGCAGCACTATCTCCGCAGCTTTGCTGCTACGCTGTCCATTCGCTCTAAAGTGCTAAAGCACTAAGGCGAAATGGCAAGCTTCGAATTTCGCTCGACTGCTCTAGGGTCAGCCGCTTTAGTGGCTTGACTTCTGGGACAGGGTAACCTCATATCAAAGATGTGAGGTTGTACCCTAAACTTGGTGGGAGTTGAAACTCCCACCAAGTAAGTCTCTGCTTCATTCACAAACTACGCATTGTTAAGCTGTTGATTTCATAAATCAACCAAAATCGGAAGTTCAAATCACAAGGCAAAATGCAAGCTTTGTTCCCCGCTCAGATGCTCCCAACCGCTTCAACGACTTGATTTCTGACCATATTCATCCATTCAATATGTCTTTACTTCGCTCAAAGAAGCAAACAAATTTTTTTGTTCATTTTTTCCTCCTTTTGTGCAAATCTCCTATTCACACCTTTTATCCTAGCAGTAAGCGCTATCGAGCTTTGCGCTGTTCATTTTCTCTCACAATGAAGTAAAATGAAAAGCCTTGTGTTCCACGCTCAAACTACGGTTTTGAAGCCGCAAATAAGGGAAACAAAGTTTCTCGCAAGCTTCTCCTTGCGCAAGGCAGTCTCTCTCCAGTCAACTCCCCGTAGATTTAGAAATGAATCCGCAAAAATACTAAAAAGCTAGTTAGGCTAACCGCATATCACAGATGTGAGCTCAGTCCCAAATGAAAGTCTTGCTTTATCTCCAAAAACAAAAGCACTCTGATTAACAGAGTGCTTAACAAAAATCAGAAACCGAAAATCGGGCGGCTTGACTGTCGCTTCTTTGGGGCTCTGTTCAGGAAATTCCTTTTAATTTTATTTTACCTTTTTATTTTGGTCTAAACAACTTATAATGTAATCGTTTTTATTAAGGATATAAAAATCGGATTTTGCTCAATAAAAAGAGAAATTCTTTTATTCAATAGGTTTTAGCAGCATTTTCCTGCAAATAGTTGTTTTTACATATAAAAAAACACCGTAGAAATCCGCGGTGTTTGTATTTGTTGCTTAAAATTATTTAACAGCGTCTTTCAATGCTTTACCAGCTTTGAATGCAGGAACAACTGTTGCGTCGATTTTGATTGCAGCGCCTGTTTGAGGGTTGCGACCTTCACGAGCTGCACGTTCGCGAGTTTCAAATGTACCGAAACCGATAAGTTGAACTTTTTCACCTTTTGCAAGGAATTCTGTAACTGCTTCGCCGAAAGCGTTAACTGCTTTTTCAGAATCTTTCTTAGTCAAACCAGTTTTTGCTGCTACTTCAGCGATAAGATCTTGTTTGTTAGCCATTTTAAAAATGTCCTCCATTTATTTTTTACCTTTATCCTTAGGCATTTTTCATTTTATCAAAAGTTAGGCTTCTTTGCAAGCTAAAATAGCTTTTTCCGTGATTTTTCAGGCTTTTTTCATCAAATTAAATGTAAATTTGCCATTTACAAGGTCAATTTGATTCGTTTTGAGATAAAAACTGTTCGCAAGCACTAATTTATTCAAATGGATAATAAGCTGACTGTGGCTGCTATCAACTTCGACAAAGTTAGGTAAATGGTAAGATTTTACCATTTGTAAGACCGCTGAAGTGGGCAAAGACAATGTTCCCGCCGAAATACTCTTAACAGACAAGCTGATTGAGCCGTCCGAGAGCGCCAGCGGCTCAAAGTAAAGATAGAGTGGAACTTTTGTTCCCATTAACTGATAAGAGGCTTCAAGAACAGCTTGTTGGTCAGAAATATAGAATTTGTAACTCATGGTTGAGGTTTGATAGGGAGCCAAATAGCTGTTAATCATCATATTAAGCTCGTCAGTAGTGCTTGTGATGGTGGCGACAGTCTGACTACCTGTTGGTGCTTTTATGCTGCTCAGCGTTGCCGTATCGCGCGGAATGAGTACACGAATACCAATAAAAGCAACTGAAGCCAGATTGAATGCTAGAAGAATGAGAAATAGCCATTTCCAGATAGGCGAACGTTTTTTGGGCGTTTTCATCGTTGTATTTTTCTGCATTTTTCTTGAATAATTTTCTTGATTTTCCATTACTTTTTATTGACCTCCTGATAACTTGCGAATACTGCATCTGCCATGATTTGATAGCCAGTATTATTCGGGTGGAAATTATCACCTGTATAAAGCAAATCATTCTGTACGCTGCTTGAATTTCCCGTATCCTCAACAGCCTGCTTTCCGTCTAATCCCTTATAAAGCAAATCATTAATCGGTACAAAATAAGCATCTTTCTCTGATTTGACTACTTCGTCAGTTGCATTATTCCAATTATCAATCACATCTTGCATCGTCGTAATATTGGGGAAATTCAGATAAAAAGGGTTATAAATTCCCAAAACATAAATCTGTGCATGATTATTCTCCTTGCGAATATTGGCAAAGATTTTCTCAAGTTCTTTCTGATAATCTTTTGACGGTTGAACAAAATCATTTGTGCTTAAAGTGGACAATTTTGTAAAATTATCTCTGATAACCTTCATTACATCATTCCCACCAACAGTAATCGTGATAATATTCGCATTTTTCAATCCATCTTGAATTTTTTTCTGTGTGGTCATGCGAGTATAAATCTGTGTGCTCGTGTCCCCAGCTTTACCAAAATTCTGGAATTTGACCGAACTGTCAAATCCGTTTTCGACCTCCCGAGCAAAGAGTGGCACAAAACCTCCTTGCCCCGTTGCATCGCCCACTCCCTCCGTTAGAGAGTCGCCCAAAGCCGCGTAAGTAAGTGATTTGGGCATTTGCATTTGCGGCTTTTGACCGCCAAATTCGTTAGTTGCCTGTGGAATAAACAACCACAAAATTCCAAAAATAAGCAAAATTGCCAGCAGGAAGCCAGCAAATGTCAAGAGTGTCTTTTTTATCTTATTCATAATCAATCATAATCGCCCATGCTCCGGGGCCCGTGTGTGTTGCAATCGTTGTATTTGTATCCAAAATTGCAATCGGTTTTTCAACAAACTTCTGCAGCACATCTTTCGCTTTCTGTGCAAAATCCAAGCCTTCAACATGCGAAATTCCAATTTCTTTGATTTTTCGCCCCGAAGTGCTCAAGGTATTTGCCATCTCGTTGAGCCATTTCGTGAATGTTTTTGTTCCGCGTCCGCGCTCCAGTGTACTCAGCTCACGATTTTTTAGTGTACCAATAACTTTTACATTAAGTAAACTACCGAAAAGTCCTGTCATACGACTCACACGACCGCCTTTTACCAGATTTTCTAGAGTTGAAAATCCGATATAAAGCTCTGTATTTCTACGAATATGGTCAATTTTTTCAAGAATCTCGTCTTTAGATAAACCTAATTTTGCCAAGCGTGCTGCCTCAACCACCTGAAATTTTTGAGCCTGGTCAGTAAAATCAGAGTCCACAACCGTCACATTTCGCCCTGATAAAAGTCCGCCCTGCCTTGCAGCTTCCACCGTTCCTGACAAGGATTCTGTCAGATGAATGGAGATAATCTCATCTTCTTCCCCTGCCAAATTTTCGAAAACCTCAGCAAAAACACCAACGGGCGGCTGGCTAGTTTTTGGCAGATTTTTAGAAGCCGCCATCTTCTCCATGAAAGTCGAAAGGCTCAAATCAGCGTCCGAATAAAGTACGCCATCAATCGTCACCGACAGCGGAACAATCGTGATGCCAAGCGAATCAGCAAGTTCTGGTTCAATAGTAATTGATGAATCTGTCACAATTTTAATCGCCATAATATCTCCAAATTGGTGGTTTTATAACATTCTTCTCCAAAATTCCTCAAGCTGGTCAATAACTATCGGGAAAATTTTAAATTAGACCGTTATATTTTTTTGACAAACTGGTCAAATCCATTTTTCTGTCAAAAAACTCAATTTCTTTTCTATACAATTTGTGCTATCATATATTATAACAAAAATTTAGATTAGACGCTCAAGAAAGGCTGAAATCGTTTTATTTTTTAATGAAGCAAGTACTTGCTAGATTAAAATTATCGGAGGAAATCATGGAAAATACAAGTTCTCGCGCTTATCAGATTGTCAACGAAGTATTCAATGCCATCACGCACGGCGTAGGCGTTGGTCTTGCGATTGCAGGGTTGGTACTGCTTTTATTTAAAGCAACAGCCAGCGGGTCTGTCATGCAAATTGTGGCCAGCAGCATTTATGGTGCTGCGCTCATTATGCTCTTTCTTTTCTCTACTTTGGCACATAGTTTGCATTTTACTCGTGCGGTCAAGGTTTTTCGCGTTTTTGACCATAATGGGATTTATTTCCTGATTGCAGGCACCTACACCCCCTACTGTCTGGTGGCAATTAAAGGTTGGCTAGGTTGGACAGTTTTTTCAGTTATCTGGGCCTGTGCGATTTTAGGCATCGTTCTCACTTCGATTTTTCTTCCCAAATGGAACAAGGTTCCTAAATCATCAACTATATTGTATGTTGTTATGGGCTGGATGATTGTCATGGCTTTTCCGTCTTTATGGAATGCACTTCCTCATCTTGATTTTTGGCTACTGGTTGCTGGAGGCGTGACTTACTCCGTTGGCGCGCTTTTCTATCATTTCAAATTTCCTTTTACGCATGTTGTTTGGCATCTTTTTGTAATTGCCGCAGCGCTTCTAATGTGGTTTTCCGTTTATGGATTTATGGGTTAACATTTCGGTCTTTCGATGATAAACAAAAAATTCTAAAACTAGCTTTTAGAATTTTTTTGTTCAACAACGTCATTTTCGTCGTCATCATCTGTGTTCTCTTCAATGTTATCAAGCGTTTCTTCAAAATCATCAAGCTGGTCTTCAACATCGTCAAGTCGTTCACGAATATCCTGATTTTGCTGATAAACTTCGTTAAGAAGAATCTGAATATCACCAAGCATTTCCGTCTGTATTTTCTGAATTTGCATAGAACTCGCTTGGTCATCCATCATGAGATGGTCCAACTTTTCATGCAGTGCGGCAATCCCTTTATCAGACTTCACATTGACAAGAAAATCATTTTTCGCTGAGAGACGGTCGTGGTCGCTTGCACGATTCTGACTCATCATGATAAGCGGAGCTTGCATCGCCGCTGTGACTGATAAAAAAAGATTAAGCAAGATAAACGGATATTTGTCCCAAACCACCCCCAAAAGACTCGTGACATTGAGAAACATCCAAACAATAAGAATGGTCGTATAAGTGATAATAAACGCCCAAGAACCAACAAATTCGGTAACCTTATCGGCAGCGCGTTCACCCAAAGTTTCTTGTGCTTCAAGTTGTTCTTCAACGTCTTGAATTTCAAAATTTGCTTTGGTAAGTTCTTCGTTGAGTTGGTCGTTGACAGTGAAATTTTTCTGCAAATCAAGATGAAAAAGCGTATCAAGAACCTCAAGTCGAAATTTTACTTGGTGCTCATTACAAATGAAGCTATGGTCATGCGCCTGCGGATAATCTCGTTTAATCACAGTCTGAAGACTAGGGTCAAGATTTTCGAGATAATCGCCGCCTGATACACGATGAACGCGCCCATTGACCAAGCAGATAACCTTATTTGAAGCAAGTGGAGCCATTTATTTTAGTGGCTTTAGCTGGTAAATTAGTGTTCTAAAAATTCAAGTTTTAACATAACAAGTGCCTATTATTAAACGGTCAATATGTCAGGTATCTATTTGCTCTATAGGGCTAAAGCCACATAAACAAATTCGTCAGTCGCAGTTCCCATTTTAAGCAAAGTTCGCTACTATGCATGCAGACATCATGGCCGAACGAAACAAGATAATAACCTGACATTAGTGAAGGAAAAAATCTGCACTAATGAAACAAGCACTTCAAAGACAGCTTAATTTCAAAGTTCGCAAATTTCAGACTCGAAAAAAGAGTGCGCATGAAAACGACTTTGTCGAGTGGGGTCTAAAATCTGCGTTTGAGGGTATAGGACTGTCACTTTCCAACTAAAGCACTCTCCTTTCGATAAAAATATTCCTTATTAAATTATAATCTGTTTTAAAATTTTTGCAAGTAAAAATGTGTAAATGCTTTGTAAAAAGTTACGATTTAAACCCTTTTTTACCATCAAAAAGAAAAAACCTGTCAAATTGACAAGTTTTCAATTCTCCTTAGCTTCTTTTCCAACGCCAAGAATGCTAACGAGGTAAACAAAGAGACCGAAGACAAGCGAAACAATGAGTGTCCAAACGGCATTGTCAGGATAGCCCGCGAGAGCTGTCATAATATAGCCCACAACCTCACCGATGACTGCCGACCAAAAAAGTGCGACGATAAGTTTCATATTTACACTTCTTTCCGTTAATTTTTATCCAATTTCTAGTATAATATAAATTTCATGAGATTTCAAATTTTTGAACACATTAAAAAAGGGCGCTATGACTTGCTTGTTTTCCATAGCGCCTTTTTCTTATTATTTTTTTCAGGATATTTTTCCAAGACGGAATAAATATGCACGAAATATATAAATATTCTTCTTATCCATGAAAAAATAACTAGAAGAATGGCTCGTATAAAATTTCATCATTAATTTTTTTCACTTCGCTTCTATTTATTATTTTTAGTCTTTCATTAGTTAGAACATTTTTTTACGCTTGATGCTGCTCCAAGAGCACCTAACACGCCGAATCAAGGCAAGAGTGCTTGCTAAGCCTGAGTAAAAATCTGAGACTTGATATACTTACTGAATCAGAAACACTCATTGATGTTAAACACGAGACTGATTGCTATTTATATCTACGTACAATAAAGGCAAGTCCTAAAAATGATGCTGCAGCTATTGCGAGACCGAACATTCCCTCTCCTCCAGTAAACGGAAGCGTGATATTTTGCCCGCCGCTATAAGGATAAGTAACAACGACCTTGATTACTGTCCCATCAGCTAACGAAGCATCTGCGGCAAGTTCTGGCACAACACTTTGTGAAGGATTACCATAACCTTCGCTTGCATAACTTGGTGAAGTTACCGCTGCAAAATCTCCATTTGATACTGTATCAGGAACCCAAGCATTCGTTGGAATAGAACCGTCACCATTAGGTGATACATCTACTGAACCGTCACCATTAGTATCATAGCCTAAAATTTTTCCTGTACTGTCTTCAACTGCTGAAGCTGTAAATGTTACCTTTTCAGGAGTGGCTGTTCCAAGTACAATTTTATTGTCATTCGCATCTACATAAGTAATGGTACGTGTAATTGTTTTGGAAGACGTCACGATATGTGTTAAAGGAGCATAATAAACATTAATCGTCAAATTAGGTTGATTTGTTGCGTTAATTGTTTGTTCCAAAGTTTTGGTTAAATCAGGAACTGTATTCGTCGGGTCATCTGTAGATACAACCTCCTGAACAGTCCCATTATAAGTCACACTTGGATTGTTCACAGAATTTAAAGTAACAGACGATCCAGAAGTCCAACCCGAACTTGTGATCTGACCCGAAGAATTGATTGTAATCGTGCTAGCATTTGAAACTGTTCCGTTCGTATAATAAGGTCCTGTCGTTGCCCTTGTTACATTATCCTTAACAGAAACAAAAGAAACCGCCGCATTGTAGTTGGGAGCTACAACTGTCGTTTTATCACTATTCAATAAATAGTTAATGGTCTCCGTCGTTGTATGTAAATCCACAGCTGT
>JAJXWC010000216.1 GCA_021781855.1 Bacillota bacterium
CGACAGGGGCACATATTCTGGCGATTAAGGATATGGCAGGGCTACTGAAGCCACAGGCGGCTTATCGCTTGATTTCGGAGCTAAAGGAGACGGTGGAACTTCCAATTCATCTGCATACACACGACACGAGTGGAAATGGAATTATTACCTATTCTGGTGCGACACAAGCGGGTGTGGATATCATTGATGTGGCGACAGCGAGCCTTGCTGGCGGAACTTCGCAGCCGTCTATGCAATCGATTTACTACGCCTTGGAGCATGGCCCTCATCATGCTTCGATTAACATCAAAAATGCAGAGCAGATTGACCATTACTGGGAAGATGTGCGTAAATTTTATGCTCCATTTGAGGGCGGTATTACCAGTCCATCGACCGAAGTCTATATGCACGAGATGCCCGGTGGTCAATATACCAATCTGAAATCACAAGCAACGGCGGTCGGTCTGGGACATAAATTTGATGAAATCAAGAAAATGTACCGCGTTGTCAACATGATGTTCGGCGATATTATCAAAGTTACGCCAAGCTCAAAAGTCGTCGGCGATATGGCGCTTTTCATGGTGCAAAATGAACTGACAGAAGAAGACGTTTACTCGCGCGGTGCTGAGCTGAATTTCCCCGAATCTGTGGTTTCGTTCTTCCGTGGCGACCTTGGACAGCCAGTTGGCGGATTCCCTGAGCAATTACAGAAACTGATTGTCAAAGACAAGTCGGTTATCACTGACCGTCCAGGACTGCACGCCCAAGCGGTGAATCTGGAAGCGGTCAAAGCCGAATTGGCAGAAAAAATTGGCTACGAGCCAGGCGACCATGAGGTCATCAGCTACCTGATGTACCCACAAGTTTTCCTTGACTATCAAAAAATGCAGCATGAGTTTGGTGCGGTAACGCTGCTGGACACGCCAACTTTTCTACATGGAATGCGCCTTGGCGAGAAAGTCGAAGTGCAAATCGAAAAAGGCAAGACCTTGTCAATACGACTTGACGAAATCGGCGAGCCAGACCTTGCAGGAAATCGTGTCCTCTTTTTCAATCTGAATGGTCAACGTCGCGAAGTGGTTATCAATGACCATTCGGTCAAAACACAAGTCGTAGCGAAGGTCAAAGCAGAGACAGGCAATCAGCATCAAATCGGTGCTACGATGCCAGGGTCAGTCCTTGAAGTCCTCGTTAAAGTAGGCGACAAAGTCAAGAAGGGACAAGCGCTCATGGTAACTGAAGCCATGAAAATGGAAACCACGATTGAAGCACCGTTTGACGCAGAAATCGCCAAACTCCATGTGCTGAAAGGCGAAGCCATACAAACGCAAGATTTGTTGCTTGAACTATTGTAAAAGAAAATACGGTTTGACCTTTTGCCAAACCGTATTTATTAGGAGAAAATAAAAAACTGTCAAATTTAGTTTTGACAGTTTTTTAATTATTTTATCGCTTCGTCAAATTTCATTTCAATGAATTATTTTCCATAATTTCATCAATAAAGCCATATTCTAAAGTTTCTTTTGCAGACATCCAATGGTCACGTTCAGCGTCTTTATGAACCTGTTCGATAGATTTGCCAGAGTTGTCAGAAAGAATTTTTTCTAGTGTATCGCGCGTGCGCACGAGATGGTCAGCGATAATCGACATATCAGTCTGTTGTACACCTTGACCTGCACCGCCCATTGGCTGATGAATGAGGTATTCAGCATTTGGTAGCATGAAACGTTTACCTTTAGCACCACTTGATGCAATAATCGTACCCATTGAAGCTGCCATCCCCATGACAATCGTTTGAACATCCGACTTGATAAAATTCATCGTGTCCACAATCGCAAGACCAGCAGAAACGCTGCCTCCAGGACTGTTGATATAAAGATAAATATCTTTCGTATTGTCTTGGGCATCCAAAAAGAGAAGCTGTGCGATAATGCTGTTTGCCATGCCGTCTTCGACTGGACCAGTCAGCATGATAATACGGTCTTTGAGCAGACGCGAATAGATGTCATAAGCGCGTTCACCGCGGCTTGATTGTTCGATAACTGTTGGAACTAAGTAACCCATAATTTTTTCTCCTTATTTGCTTTTAACTTAGCAAGTGCATACTAAGTCTTCCGCTTGTTGAGCGGGAAATAAGTAGCACTAAGCTCTGTTTTTGTTCTACTTCATTTAATATTATAATCTATTGGTCAGAAAAGGTCAAAGAATAAGCATTTTCTAAAGAATTTTTATCAAAAAAAGAATTTTACAAAATGATAAAAATGTAGCTAAAAATTAATCTTAAAGGTGCAATGTTGGGATTTGTTCTTGAAATATTTTTTAAAAAAGCGGTTCACAGATGCTTCCTTTTTTGCTATAATAGAAAACATGAATATTGAATTTATTATTTCCATGATTATTGGTTTAATTGTCGGTTGCTGCTTAACTTTTGTAGGGATTTTTATTTACAAAATTTATGATGAAAACCGCTATAAAAAAAATCTTGCTGTTGAAAAACTGCTTCGTGAAATTGAAGTCAGAAATACACTGAATCAGAAGATTATTGAGATTTTGAACCGTCCAATCATGGGCGATGACCAACAGCTTATCAATCCTCAAAGTGATGTTAAAGTACCATTTTACGATTATAATTTCTTGAAAAATTATTCATCAATGTATAATCTTTATTTACCTGTTTATTATTTGAATACTTTTTTCAAAAAGTTATCACATCATTTGGCGGTTTTTGATGACGAACAAGATTTGAAAAACGGCGGTTATATTTTTAAAGCATCACGTCCGATTTTTGAAAGCTTTTCTGTCGAAATTACTGACGATATTGAAGCGAAAAAACGGGAATTGAATAAGGCGAGAAATGTTTATCCAGCGCTCCTTAGACGACAACATTATGATATTTGAATGGATTGGCGACTTGGACGAAAAGAAAATTGAAATTTCGTGAAAAAATTTCAAAATACCTCTTTTTTTCGTTTCGTAAATGTGATATAATTGAACAATCATTTGGTTTTACAATAATTTGATTAACCCTATTAGATAAATGAAAAATATTGAAGGAGAGAAGATGCTCACTATTTATACAGCGCCTTCTTGCACAAGTTGCAAAAAGGCAAAAACTTGGCTTGCTTATCATCGGATTCCGTTTGAAGAGCGAAATATCATTGCAAATCCGCTATCTGTTGAAGAAATCAGTCGTATTCTTGAAAAATGTGATGATGGCGTTGAAGGCTTGATTTCAAGTCGTAATC
>JAJXWC010000042.1 GCA_021781855.1 Bacillota bacterium
GCCCCTGTTACATTATCCTTAACAGAAACAAAAGAAACCGCCGCATTGTAGTTGGGAGCTACAACTGTCGTTTTATCACTATTCAATAAATAGTTAATGGTCTCCGTCGTTGTATGTAAATCCACAGCTGTGTATGTATGAACTAAATGCACAACATAATTATTTGCTACTCCTGTGGAATTCGCAAATAAATTGGAAATACCTGTTGTACTGTCAGAGACTAATTGATAGCCTTGACTCTGATAGGACGAAATTGAACTCGCTGTCGTATAAGTCGGATTACTGATGTTTGTGAAGCTGTCTGTTTTTAACGTTTGCCCCGTAGTATCGTCAATATAAGTGACTGTTGCTGGAACGATTTTTTGATAAACATAAGTTACAACCGTCCCTCCAGAAAGATACTTTCCTGTTCCGACATTTGTCGTTGAATTGAACACTGTTGTTGCATCTGTGCTTGTTACATTTGAGAAAACATAGCCTGAAGGAACTGCTGGTATTCCGCTTCCCCCTAACGGATTCGTACTGTACGCAGCACCTACTGTTCCTGTTGAAACAATAGGGGGAGCTAAAACATTGCCGTTTTGATCCACATAATTAACAGTGACCGAAGTAGATTCCGGAGCTGGCGCATAACTTAGAGACTCAAACCTAAATTGTTGTAAATTATTTAATCCGCCTGTACTCCCACTAATGAAAAATGAAAGGGCAGTTGCGCTTGTATCTCCTGCCAACGCTTCTAAAGTACCGATTGGAATTGACCAAGTCAATGTTCCAAAAGTCGTCGTAACCATTCCAGTAGAAGCAACATAGCTGATAACAAAAGAATGAAAGTGTCCGTCCTCTAGACTTAAAATACTCTGCGCAGGAGCATCACTTCGGTTGTAACTTACTAAATCATACCTGCTGGGTGTTCCTTTGTTTCCATTTAAAGTCGGACTCGCAAAAGCAAACCCTCCTTGTCCCCATGACGATGATGATGAAGAGTTAGGGTCACCACTTGTCGTCCAGCTCCCATCAGCATTCTGAGTTTGTGTTATTGTCCAACCTGTAGGGAAAGTTGGTTTGCTGTCGGTCAAAGTATGAATATCTAAACTCCGTGCATCATTTTGATAAGTATTAGCTGTCCAGCCGAAAGCGCCTTTCAGGCCGCCTATCCCTAACTGATCTCCAGAAGCTCCTACTTTTCCTATACTAGTACTGGGAGCCCAGCCAAAGCTAACACCATCAGCACCTCCAGATGTTCCCACATTCAGTTGACCTGTCAATGTCCAATTTTGCGATGTATCAAAATTTTGATTGAAAGTTGCCATCCCTACTTGATTATTATTTGCCGATGTAATCGTCAGCGTGCCATAAGGATTACCAGTGGTAGGATCAATTGAAGGTGACGCTGCATTGTAAGAATATTCGGCTGTTCTCGGGATTGAAGCAGTATCAAAAAGTCCCGCGAGATTTGTTCCATTACTGCTTCCTTTTAATGTGAAATACTGCTGAAAGTTTGCTGCATTAACAGTGATTTGTGATTGAGCAGTCGCAGCAGTCGCTTTTGTCCAACCGAAACTACCTTTCATCCCGATGATATTGATTGAGTCAGGAATAAAAAGAAGAAAAATAAGCATTAAATGGAGGGACAACTTTACCCATCGTCTTTTTAGAGAGAAAATTTTAACTTTCTCGTGTTTGTTATATTTTTTATCATGTTTACTTAAGCTCATTTTCTCCTCCTTTTCTTCTTAATTTCAGATTTATGCTTACAGCAGATACTGCTAAAATAACAAGGACAAGTCCCAATAGACTCAAACCGGCAACATCTGATTCTCCTGTTTTCGGCAGATTCTTTTGCATCTTCGGAATTGTTGCAGGCGGAGACGGAATGTTTTCCGATGGGTCAATGCTAGATTTCGGATAGATATAGACTTGATTTAAATAGCCATTTTTTGCATCATTGACTACCGGCAAACGCAATAAAATAGGTTGAGCAGGATGAGACAATCCTACGGCTTTATTAGCGCATTCTGTCACAATATAAAATCCATCTTGAAGCTCAAGCTGTGCTATTCCACTACTATTTGTGATTATCTCTGTAGCCTCCCCTACATTGATGTAAGTTGAACCATCTGTTAACTTAATTGCATCTCCATCAGTTGTTGGACTTATCTTTTGAATAAGATAATGAATTCCTGACAAGGGGGTCAACTGACTACCATTGTTATCTGTAGGAAGACCGTTAATTTCCTCTCCGTTATTGACTGTCTGAATTTGACTAAATCCGCTTGCTCCAGATGATAGCCCGTATTTTATAATAATTAATTCTTGCGTGTGGGTGGAACCTAACTGTTCCTGAGCGCTTACTTTCATCCCCATGCTTATCATTACCAGAAGCAAAAGTCCTAATAAAAATTGTCCTCCTTTTTTAATCATCTACTTTAACTTAATCCTCCTTTTTTGTTTTCTGCCACTTTACCACTTTTATAATCAAATAAATAATGGCGAGCACTGCCAAAATAATTGACCCAAAAATAACCCAAAAATTGTACCCGTACTGATTACGCTGAATTTTTTCAGAAGGTGTTGTTTGGTTATAAGGAATCCGCTCCCCCGTGACAAGAAGGCGATGCGTATTGATTCCCGTCGGGTAACAAGTCACTAATGTGGCTTCGTCTTTTCCCTTATGCACACTTAACGTTGAAACATCTTGGGGGAGCACAATTTTGATTGAACTAATCTTATATTTTAGTTTTAAATTGAGGGTATTAATATAAAATACATCTCCGATTTTGAGTTTATCTAAATTAGTAAAAAGGGTATCATTCACCCTCCCCGAATGAGCCGAAAGTACCGTATGAGTATTTATTCCGCCAATGGGCAAACTGGTCTGGGGAATATGACCAATCCCAACAGATAAGGTAGATTCCGAATCTCCGTGATAAACAGGAATATTTGTCACTCCAATTTGGGGAATTGTAACACTTCCCATCATTCCTGTAGGGTCAACATCAAGTACTTTATTATAATCAGGTTTAGGATGAAGATAAGGAATGTGTTGACTCATATCATAAATATAGGTATTGTAGGCTTTAGCCGATGCCAGTTGCTGGTCAATCTTACTGGTAGAGAGGTTAGAGGTCTCATGATTAAAGGTAGACACCACTCCCCCTACCTGATTTGAAACAATGAGATTCGCAATAATAGGATAGAACATCACTCCAATCGCAAAAAGTGCCAGTATAAAACTTAATAAATTACGAAAGGAGTATTTCTTTATTGATTTCATAAATTTTACTCCCTTCTTTAATTATTAAAAGTTTTTATAGAAATCATTTTCAATGATTTGACGTACGGCGACGACGAATAACCAACGAAGCTCCAGCCGCAATTCCGGCTACAATGACTAAACCAATCATTCCTTGTCCACCAGTAAATGGGAGATTAATCGAATTGCCGTCAAGGTTATTATCAAGATTTGAAGTTACTGATGCATCATAAGTAGCTGTTACCTTGAAGGGGGTAGAAGCCACATCGTAACCCGTTGGAGCTGCTGTTTCCACAAGATAATAATCTTTTGCTGTTGTCGTTGCATTCCCACTTGTTGAAGTTCCCGGGTCTGTTAATTCAAGTCCGACAAATTGAGCTGCTCCACCATTTGAAGTGGTTTGAGTATAGTCGTGTGTATCTGTTCCAGGAGTTAAGCCTGCGGCGACGGCGGCTTCTTTATTAGCATAAAGTTCACCTGTTGTGTTATTAACTTGGATGAAATCTTGATTATTAGCATCAGTCAGGCTATCTGCAATAGCGAATGTTGCTCCATCCAAAGATGTTCCTGAAACAGAATCCACTTTAGCGATTTTTACTGCACCAAGATAAACATCTGGTGTATTTCCTGGTGTATTGTCTCCTGGTGCTGGCGGTGTGTCCGGATTGGAAGGTTGGTCTCCGGGATTCAAGTTTGTTCCATAAGCATTGTCAATTCCAGGAACATAACTATTTCCGATTTGACCATAGGTATAATCAGAAGCAACGGTCGTCGTCAAATTAACAATAAATACTCCCTTTTGACCGCTCCCCACCGTCGGATAAGCAGTCATGATTTTATCAATGCCGGCATTAGTCAAAGTGAATACTACATTACTCCCTGCTCCTGTTGTACCTGTGATAGTATAATCTGTTCCTTCAGTCAGAGTCAGAGAAGTGATATTGCTTACCGCATTAGTTGTTGTATCTTGGACAGCTAAATCAAAACTAATTGATTTGTATGTCAGATTACTGTTGAGTTGGTCAGTGAAGCTGTAAGTTCCATAGTTGTAGGTTCCGTCCGCATTTTCTGAGCGCATTGATGCTGGGAAACCTTGGACGAGATTCCACGTTACATCTTGTCCGGCAAAAATTGTTTCCTGTTTGTCCGAACTGTCTGTTCCCAGTCCAACTGTCTTATCGGAGCCGCCTTGATTATTCATATCCAACTTGGGATAAACATTGACATTGTAGTTCCAGTTACCGTCAGCTGAGGTTCCGTTACCATTCATTGGAACTTGAGCAATAAAATTATCCATTGCTGTAATCCCACCACCTTGTGTGACCTGTTGAACAAGATAATATCCATTGGCTGTTCCAAGGTCTGCTGTTGCTGTCCCCGTAGCATCTGTTGTCAATGTTCCTGTTTTTCCGCCTGATACGACAGTATAAGTCGATGGGTCATTAGGGTTCATTGATGAGGCTGAAGCTCCCGCCAAGGGCTCAATTTGGGTATAACTAAATGTGACGTTAGCCATCGGATTTACTCCATCCATTGAAGTATTATCCGTACCATCCAGATTTTGTGTTGGAGGATTGGTATTTGCACCTGCATTAGCATGAATGACTAATGTACGGTCCGTTGTTGTATCAGGTGTCGGCGTGTCCGCAGATACAGCAAGAGCTGCCCCTCCAAGTGTCGTCATTGTTAATAAAGCAATGGTGGCCATAGAGACGTTTTGATTAAGTTTTTTGAACTTAGTAAGTTTCATTTTTTTACTACTCCTTTAATTATGATTTTGGAGAAAAATATTTTGTTATGCTATAAATGCAGCATTACAGCAAAATAAATGATAGATTTCTTCCAAAATTATTTTTCTCTGAATAAAACTAAAAATGATGCGTTACGGAGAAAAATAATTTTGCAAAAACTCTTAACTAGAGATACACTAACGTTTATTTATCTATTAGTTGGCTTATAATCAGTCAAACAATTGAAAATTGTTCTCCTCAACTGTCTAAAATTAATCGCAAGAGTCCTCATTTTTATATCATTCTGAGTTAGCGAACCCCTCCTTAGCCTCCCTTCCCATAAACAGCCAATCTAAACTCACTCCTCCTAACTGTGAAATCTTGATACAATGCGTCAAATTCGGGAGATAAGTTCCTTTTTCCCATGTCGTTAAAACATAAACTGGAAGTTTCAAATCAATCTGAGCTGCAAATATATCCTTAGACAAACCAAGAGAAAGTCGAACTTTCTGAATTCGATTCCCTACCTCTTTTGAAGATGACGACTGCCATTGAAAAGAATTAAAGGGCGAGGATTTAGAAATCACTTTACTGTTTTTCTTACTGCTTTCGAAAAACTCCGAATATTCAATCTTTTCTTGCTCCAAATAAGATAATAATTGTGTTTTATCCTTTACATCCAAATTCAGATTCAATCCATTAACCACCCGCTGAAGCAAGGCTTCATCTGGTTGTGTTCTTAAAAAAAGCTGGTCTGACAACCGAGTTGTCGGTATTCTTAACCGCTCTGCAAGGACCACTTGAGAAATGTGTTGTTTTATTAAAAGCCATTTAATCAAAATAATCACATTTCTGAATTGAATGTAATCCATTGCTCGATTTTCTGCTTGCTCTTCCATTTTTTCCTCTTCTTTTTCAACTTATTTTTCTTTTTTCTCTAATGACTTTAATTGCTTTGATTGCGCTCCATATCTTTACTTCAAGCAATTCATCCAATGTCTTTTGGGAGAAAATATAATTGGATAATCTAGAACTACTCACACCTGTATATTCTGCGATTTCAGACATGAGAATTTGTTCTTCTCTCAT
Source organism: Bacillota bacterium (assembly GCA_021781855.1). Lineage (GTDB taxonomy): Bacteria > Bacillota > Bacilli > Lactobacillales > Streptococcaceae > Lactococcus. The sequence goes on from JAJXWC010000042.1 coordinate 6,073, forward strand.
TGTTCTTTTTATTTTTTGGACTGATTCGGGATAAGGAATAAAATCGTCATTGTTTCTGCTCAAAAAGAAATCCATGGAAACATCAAAATACATTGCAAGCTCTAGGAGCTGATTTCCTTTAGGATAAACATCATGTTCTTTATAGTAAGACAATGTGTTTCGGGGATACTTCAAATCACGTTCAATATGATTAATTGACAAATCAAAATCCGAGGCTAATTTTTTCAACTGATGATAAAAGGTCATTTTTTCTCCTTTACTTTTGATTGTTGAATGCCCTAAAATAAATAGAAAATCTCAGGATAATTTATCTTTCCGAAAAATAAAAGTTTTTCGTCTAAATCTCGTTATATATTGGATTAAAAATAAAAAAACAAAATGTGTTTTATTTCAGTCTGACAAAAAATTCTTTTTATTCAACAAAGATTAAGTAAGAGAAAAAAATTGAAGTAAAAGAAAATCTTTAGAAATTATTGATTAACTCTGTTGACATTTAGATTTCCATATTGTATAATTAAATCGTAAGTAATTTAATACACTAAAAAACCAAGGTAATATTTTTAACGCATTAAATTAAACCTTAAAATAAAACGTTTTATCTTTCCGAAAAACTTTTATTTTTCTGAAAGATAAGACGTTTTTTGTATTTACGCGGTTCTTTTTATTACATTTACCTAAGTCAAAATTCCAAAAAGCTTGAACTATTTTCGCTTTCTGTTCAAACAAACTGAAAACTTATCATGATTTGGAAACATTGTCATTTCAAAAAAATAAAAAAATGCACATCTCTCAACGGATAAACTTTCTTTTTTTCAAAAGAAAACGGAAATCTTTCACTCTTGAAATAACCTCACCATCTCCCTTGCTCAAAACCTATTTTCTGATAAGTTACGAGATACTAGGACTTTTTAAGACCTTATATCATCCAACAATCAATTCACGACATACAGAATTTCGTGGCGAAATCAACGCTCTTACAATCTCTAATTAAAGAACACTTTAAAATGTAAATATTGAGCACTTAGACCTTAAAAGCAATTAATCAACTCTAATCACAAAAAACAAAAGGGAATTATGATAACATAAAAAATGGCGAATCGGCTCTAGTGTAGAAATGCCTAGCGAGGCGAATTTCTATACTGCCACTTTGCTGATAGAGATGCTTCTTGAAAGTTGTTAGCTGCCCCGTAAGCAACACCTGAAAAACGCAAACCGAGCCAGCCTGACCAACTGGTTTTTTATACAAAAAAGAAAAGAGTTGTGAAACTCCTTTTTTTGTTCGAATTTTCTTTCTTATTTTTGCAAATTTTCTAGTATAATGTAGATAACGTGAAATTTCAAATTTTTGAAAATGATTTTCAGTATTTTCGATTTGACATGCTTCACAATCCGATTTACCTTTTCGTCAATTTCCACTGTTGTACTCGCTACGCTTTTGATATCTGCTTCGAGGTTGTGGTGTGAAGGCTAGAAAAATAGGTTGGAGAACAATGCAATCTGACAATTTTACCTGAATCTCTACCCAATTTCGTGAAATTTCAGCAAAATATTTTGAAGTGATTATCTCGAGTGAAAGCAGCCTTGATGATATAAAGTTTTGAAAGAGCACTAGGCTCATAAAGAAAGGAGAAAAATGTTTGCTCAGTTAAATACAAAAACAGAATACAGCTTTTTGGATAGTGTGGTACGTTTAGACGACTATCTTGAAACGGCAAAGCGATTGGGCTACCAGACTGTTGGAATTTGTGATGTAGGAAATTTGCATGCTGCTTTTCAGTTTGTGACGAAGGCGAAAAAGCACAGGCTGAGTCCTGTTCTGGCGATTGAGCTTGTTTTTGAATTTTCAGGTTTGCCGATTTCTTTTGCTTTTGTCGCCAAAAATACGCTGGGTTACAAGCATTTACTGCGCATTTCAACACTGCATAATTATGGTCGGACAAACTTTACAGATATTGAAAATTTTTTGGATGGATTGGCACTGGTCGTCCCCGAATCTTATGGTAATTTAGCAGCTTTGACTAAACTGTCAAATTTGGCAGAAACTTTCGTCGGAATCAATCAGTTTACTGATAAAAATGAGCATTTTCTTCTTCCAACTTTACCTTTTCCAGCGACACGTTATTTGAGTGCAGCAGACAATTCCTTGTTGGATATTTTACATATCGTGCGTGACGGTGGAATTTTTGATGATAGTTTGACAACTGGCACAAGTGAGCTTTTACAACGCCCCGAACTGTATAACCAACTCTTTCAAAAAAATTTTCCCGAAGCTTTAAGCAATCTGTCAAAATTAGTCGCCGATATCTCTTACGAATTTGACGAAAAATTGGACTTACCACGTTTTGACAAGAATAGAAGTGCCGCTGATTTGCTACGTGAAACTGCTTTGACAGGGCTTAAAAAATTGACCGATGGTGGACAAATCTATCAGGAGCGACTAAATCGTGAACTTTCAGTTATTCATCAAATGGGTTTTGATGATTACTTTCTAATTGTCGCTGATTTGTTGCGTTATGCACGAGAAAATGCGATTTATTGTGGAATGGGACGAGGTTCAGCGGCTGGCTCGTTAGTGGCTTATGCGTTGCAGATTACACACGTTGACCCTGTCAAAAATAACTTATTCTTTGAGCGTTTTTTGAATCCTGAACGCGTGGCGATGCCGGATATTGACATTGATATGCCTGACGACCGCCGCGGTGAGCTGCTGGCTTATATGAAAAATCGTTACGGCTCAGACCATGTCGCACAAATTGTGACTTTTTCGACATTTGGAAAACGTCAAGCCTTGCGCGATGTAGGAAAAGCGTTCGGTCTGACAGAAGTTGAATTAACCAGCTTGACTCGACTTTTGGCCTATCGTTTTGGAAATCTTTCCGACGAATATGAGGGAAATCCAAGATTTAAAGCTGCACTTTTAAAAAATCCGCGTTTACAACGCATTTACGAATTAGCACGACGTATTGAAGGAATGCCACGCCAAACCTCCACACACGCTTCTGGTGTTGTTTTGAGCGAAGAATCTCTGGTCAATTATGTTGCGCTCAAGCCCTCTGACGACCTGGCGTTGACGCAATATGAGGCACCTAATGTTTAATCCATTTGGCTACTAAAAATCGACTTCCTCGGTCTACGTAATCTGACGTTGATTGCACGAATGCGTGAACTTGTTTTGCAACGAAAAAAAGTTGATGTTGCTCCATTAAACATTAATTTAGAAGACGAAAAAACACTCGCCTTATTCCGTGCTGGAAATACAATGGGGATTTTTCAATTTGAGAATCCTCAAATGCGACGTTTTTTGCGTAATCTACAGCCTTCAAAATTTGATGACATTGTGGATGCCACATCCATTTTTAGACCTGGTCCCTCACGTTTCATTCCACAATTTGTAGCACGACGACATGGCGAAGAAACGGTCGAAATCATTGACCCCGCTTTGACAGAAATTTTGGCGCAAACCTATGGAATTATGATTTATCAAGAACAGATTATGCAGGTTGCACAACGATTTGCGGGTTTTTCTTTGGGAAAAGCCGATTTATTACGCCGCGCAGTTTCCAAGAAAAAATCAGGTGAATTTGAAAAAATTCGTGATGAATTTATCACAGGAAGTTTAGCACAAGGTCACTCTGAAGAACAATCTGTCCAAATCTATGATTTGATTGAACGTTTTGCAAACTATGGTTTCAATCGTTCTCACGCATATGCCTACGCAGCACTGGCCTTTCAAATTGCTTATTTTAAAGCACATTTTCCAGATGAATTTTACGAAGTTCAACTTCGCGACCGTAAACGCGACACGATGATTTTAGATGCTTTAGATAATCATTTCGAGCTAGACAATCCGTCCATAAACAAAATGCCTTACCATGACCGAGTCGCTGATAGAAAAATTGCTTTGGGACTCGCACATATTTCTGGTCTTCCACGCGACATGGCCTTCTGGATTGTTGAACATCGTCCATTTTCGGATTTACCCGATTTTGTGAAAAATTTGCCGCAGAATTTTCAAAAAACCGACTACATTGAGCTTTTGATTAAAATTGGCGCATTTGACGAAATGGATAAAAATCGTGGTAAACTTTTAGCCAACCTGTCAAATTTGATTGATTATACGCAAAATATTCAGCTTGATTTATTTGGACATACTCAGCTCAAATTCAGCTATCAGACAACCGAGGATTTGCCACAGACTGAAAAATATGATTTGGAAAAAGAACTGCTTGGCGTTGGAATTACTCCTCATCCACTTGTCACATTGTCAAAACGCTTTCAGGGAAATTTTACAGACTTATCAAATTTACAAAAAAATCAGCGAGCAACTATTTTAGTCGAATTAACCTATATTCGTACCCATCGCACAAAAAATGGACAAACAATGGCTTTTCTTGTTGTTACTGATAGCCGCGAAAAACGTGATGTAACATTATTTCCAGAACATTATCGTGAATTTATGACCCAACTTGAAAAAGGAAAATTCTATTTCATTTCAGGAAAGGTAATTGAACGTAATGACGAGCTACAGCTGCAAGCCGACAAAATTGCAGTGGCCGAAGAGACCTCGCGCAAACTCTGGCTCAATCTTGCAGATTCCAGCCGTAACGCCCGTCTTTCACAAATTCTTCGAGAATTTCCTGGAAGTCATCAAGTCATCCTGCATTTTACTGACCAAAAAAACACCACGCAAACCAATATTTACGTGGATGAAAACGAACTTTTACTCAAACGCCTCGAAGGCTACGTACTTGATGCCGTCTATAAATAAACCGCTCATTTCATATGAGCGGTTTTCTTTGAATCTACTACTATTTCCCTCTAAGAGCAACTTTCAGAGGTTATCTTCATCTCAGCAGTGCGTGCTATCTACGCACGAATGACAAGAGCTTCGCTCTCTCTATCCGTAATAACTAACATCAGTTATTCTGATTTGCCACAGCCGCCTTGATAAATGCCTGATAGAGTTCTTCTGGACGATTTGGACGAGACTGTAATTCTGGGTGATATTGACAAGCTACAAAGAATTTGAGATTGGTCAATTCGACAATTTCAACCAAACGATTGTCTGGTGATACGCCTGAGAATGTGAACCCAGCCGCTTCAAAGCTTTCGCGGAATTTATTATTAAACTCGTAGCGATGACGGTGGCGCCGCTGAACTACTTCTGCATTTCCATAGGCTTCTGCTGTTTTAGTTCCGACTTTTAATTTTGCAGGATAAAGCCCCAAACGCAATGTTCCACCCATATCCTCTACATCAATCTGGTCACGCATCAAATCAATAATCGGATGTGTTGTATCAGGATTAAGCTCAGACGAATTCGCATCAGTCATTCCCAGCACATTGCGCGCAAATTCTACACAAGTCAGCTGCATACCTAGACAAATGCCAAGCATCGGAACATCATTTTCACGCGCATATTTAATCGCTGCAATTTTTCCTTCTGTTCCTCGATGACCAAATCCGCCAGGCACGATGATGCCGTCCACACCAGCAACAAGTTCTGCTACATTTTCATTAGTCACATCATTGGCATTGACCCAGCGTAAATCAAGTTCGCTGTCAGCCGCATAACCTGCGTGTTTAAGCGCCTCAACAACAGAAAGATAGGCATCTGGCAATTCAACATATTTACCGACAAGCGCAATTTTCACCTGCTTTTTCAAATTCATCACATGATTGACCATTGCTGACCATTCTGTCATGTCAGCCTTCGGTGTATCCAATTTCAAATGGTTGCAGACAATCTGGTCCATATTCTGCGCCTGAAGATTAAGCGGGATTTGATAAAGATGTTCAACATCAAGCGATTGGATAACGGCTTCTGGCGCAACATCACAAAACATTGCAACTTTATCACGCATCTCAGTAGTAATCGGAACTTCTGTACGCAATACAAGCATGTTCGCCTGAATCCCGTATTCACGCAGTGTTTTTGTTGCATTCTGAGCAATTTTTGTCTTTAGCTCGCCTGCCGCACGCAAATGCAAAATTGGTACCGTATGAATATACATCACATTTTCAGCACCAACTTCAGATTTCATCTGGCGCAACGCTTCGATAAAAGGCAAGCTTTCCATATCACCGACCGTTCCACCGACTTCGGTAATGATAACATCCGCATCTGTCGTCGTCGCAGCACGCTTGATTTTCTCTTTCAGCATATTGGTCACATGCGGTACCATCTGCACTGTCGCCCCAAGATATTCTCCCTTGCGCTCTTTACGGAGAATTTCGCTGTAAACCTTGCCTGATGTAACATTGCTGTATTTATTAAGATTAATATCAATAAAACGTTCATAGTGACCAAGGTCGAGGTCAGTCTCAGCACCATCATCTGTTACAAATACCTCGCCGTGCTGATAAGGACTCATTGTACCAGGGTCAATATTGAGGTAAGGGTCAAATTTCTGCACCGTGATTTTAAGCCCACGATTTTTAAGCAAACGCCCCAAACTTGCTGCTACAATCCCTTTACCCATTGATGAAGTTCCGCCGCCCGTGACGAAAATGTACTTTGTTGCCATGTCTTTCTCCATTTCTATGGCTCAACAAGCACCTGACAGCAAGCTTACTTGCTTTACAGGTACTCGCACTGCCTTTCTTCTCTGCCTTGCCTAACCTTGGGAAAATAAAAAATATGCCCCCACAACTGGGAGCATCTGTTACCGCAAAAGCGGTGCCCGAACTTTATTATACATGATTGATGACTTTTGGTCAAGAAATATTTTTGAAACTGAGCATTTTTATATCAGTAGTCTGTACTAATGTGAAATGTCAAGTTCCAAATCCGACTACTGCATTTGCCATCCAACTGCCAATTTATCTCAGCAGTGCGTGCTAATCCCCCCGCCTCTTAGGCGGCGGGATAAGCAGCACTAAGCTTCGAATTTCGCTCGACTAAACTTGGTAGGAGTTGAAACTCCCACCAAGTAAGTCTCTGCTTCATTCAGCAAAATCATTTCGACTCAGTCGTTTACCAACTGATCTCTTCGTGCGGACTGTAGAACGAAACAAGCTAGATTTTTGAGACGAAAAAATTTATCTCACAGATATGAGGAGTGAGCAAAAACCAAAATTATCGCCACTAAGTCTCTGCTTCACTTATTCCCCTTCATACTATTATCAAAACGCCGTGGAGAACGCCCATAGCGCATGATGCTCCGATGCGGATTATGTGCATTAGGTTCATCATCGACAATCTCCTCCGCATTTGTCTGCGTGGCAAGGAGTGATTTGTTTTTAACTGTTTCCTCTTCTTTGTTCATTCATTTATCTTCCTTTCCTCTCATGATAATATTATTTTCTCATGATTTTATTAGAATTCAAAATGATATGCTTTCCCACAGTAACCCCTTCAACATCCCTCGTTTTTAAACTGAGCTAAAAAATATTCCGCCATTTGCTCTTGAAGCTGCATTCCAAGATGTTCCAAACTTTTTTGCAATGCGAACAAAGTAGTTGCAACCTTATCTGGACGAGCATTTTCCCCCATGTGTCCGATACGCAGCACTTTTCCTGCAAGTTCATCAAAAGAGCCTGTCATCATCACATTATAATGCTCTAGCATTTCGCTCAAAATAGTCTTATCCGACAGCTTTTCTGGAACTTTTATGACTGTTACAGTATTCGAAAAGCCACTTTCCAGATAAAGCTGAAGACCTGCTTGTTCCACGGTTTTTCTCGTTGCCTGCGCTATCGCAGCATGTCGCGCGAGGATTTCTGTGTCCGCAAGCAAGTTATCAATCGCTTGTGCCAACCCGTAGATGTCAGAAATCGGCATGGTGTAAGGAAACCATTGCTGCTCATAATAATCTTTGAAAACCAAAAGATTGCAATAAAAGCTGGCAATCGGTGTTTTTCTGCTTTGCATTGCTTGATAAGCTGCTGTAGAAATCGCAAGGAAAGTCAAACCTGGCGGTGCTGAAAGCACCTTTTGAGAACCGCCGCAGACGATATCAATTTGCCAAGCATCCGTTTCTAGCGGTTCTCCGCCCATTGCTGCTACTGAATCTACAACGGTTAAAATATCGTATTTTTTGAGCAAGGGACAGATATGCTCTAAATCATTGAGGACACCAGAGGGTGTATCACAATGAACAACAGTGGCATATTTAAAATCATGGTCTTTTTCAAGGAAATCGCTGAGTAGCTCAAGATTGAATGCTTGTGTTTTTGAGCTACTCAAAAGTACTGGGGTTCCGCCGTAAATTTTTACAAAGTCAGCAAAACCTCTGCCGAAAATACCGTTATCCAGCACAAGTACACGGTCTCCAACCTCAGTCAGAGAAGCCACTGCTGCTTCAAGCCCTAAAATACCTTCTCCTGCGAGGATACGAACATCATTTTTCGTTTTTAAAAACTGGGCAAATTTTGAACAAGTCGCCTTGTAAAAATCATAAAATTCAGCATCAATATCAGGATTAGTGGTTGCTTTAGCCCTTGCCAAACGGACATTTTCAGCGACTTCGGTAGGGCCTGGTGTCATAATAAGCGGTCTATTCTTCATATTTGGCACGAATCCCTCCAATGAGTTTTGGACGTGATTTGAGAGCTGTAACATGTGCACCACCAAGTTCACGTAAGACAGGACGAAGCGGGATTTGAACAT